>NZ_JBFRUJ010000017.1:0-107846 GCF_041474575.1 Vibrio sp. 10N.222.51.C5 | reverse complement strand
ATAGACAGGATCTTAAGAGCTAACTTGTTTATTTAGATAGAAAAAAGGCTTCATTTATGATCAGATAATCGTCGCCAAACAAACTACCTACATCAATAGTGAAGCCGATGACGATTATCTCCTTACAGAAGCAATTTAAGCAATTCTTTAATGCTGACAGGCGTTGTTGATCAAATCAGCTTGAAGATCAACGACACCGTTCAATGGGACAATAAAAAGTAATGTTCCAATGGCCTTGGTTAGGATTCATAGTGATCCGTGCCAGAAGTTTTGGACACTGAGTTAAGTTCCAGTACTCTGATACAGCGATTGAAACTGCCCTGATGATTAAGGGGATATTCTCTCTGCCATTACGTGCTCTTCAAGGTTTTATCAACTCTATCTTTGAGCTAATGGATGTTCCGCTGACCTCTCCTGGCTACACATGTATTAGTAAACGCTCGAAGACGGTTCAGGTCAAATATCGCAATAGGTCTAGAGGGGCTATTCACCATATAGCCATTGATTCGACAGGCCTCAAAGTCTTTGGTGAAGGTGAGTGGAAAGTAAAAAAGCATGGTGCAGAAAAACGAAGAACATGGCGTAAGCTGCACTTAGCTGTAGATGTGGATACTCACGAAGCGATTAGTGCGGAAGTCAGCCTTGTAAATGTTGGCTATAGTGAAGTGCTACCAACATTACTCAACCCTTTACGCAGAAAGGTTCATACCGAATCTACCTATGGAGCATATGACACAAAAAGTTGTCATGAAACCCTGAAAAATAAAGGCTGTACTCCGTTGATACCACCTCGAAAGAATGCAGTACATTGGGAGGATGGTCATCCCAGAAACGAAGCAGTAACGGCTCTGAAAAATGGGACAATATCGGAGTGGAAAACAGAGTCTGGTTATCACTATCGCTCAATATCTGAGACCGCAATGTCTCGATACAAGGGATTAACAAGCGGTAAATTGAGTTTGAGAAATTACAACGCTCAAGTGGGCGAAGTCTGAAAGTAATAGACTCAGAAAGCGTATTAATAATAACCAACAAAAGTCTGGTGAGTGTGTTACCTTGGTTGTTATCCCTACCGCTTAGTAGGGACTTCTTTTCTTTTCCGAACTCGCAAATCGGCACTCCTTAGTCGCCCTCCTAAGCCATACTGCAGGCTTTAATTATGTCCATCTCAACCGAAAAGTTAAGAAATATATTCAAACTCTCTAGAATTGAAAATGTAGATACCAACAACGTACCCCATATAGCTCCTTGGTTACCACTTGCTCAAAAAGTAAATCCGGTCATCCCTTCTGCAATTATATATTGCGAAGGTAATTTTGGTAAAATTGATGGTAAAACCGCTAATGGGTTAGTGAGGCATTCGTTAAGCTATCGTATTCTATCGGTTATTGATAGTGAGTCTGCTGGCTTAGATGCTGGTGAAGTTCTTGATAACAAAGCCAATGGAATACCGATCCTTGCCAATGCTGAAGAAGCTATCATTCACGCGGAAAGCATTCCCGATTATTTCATTTTTGGCATTGCGCCATCAAGTGGTTTTTTATCTGACTTAGATAAAAGCATCATTTTAAATGCCATGTCATTAGGAATGAACATCGTAAATGGCTTACATGAATTTCTAACCGACGATCCTCTGTTTTTAGAAGCCAGTTTAAAGAATAACGTTCGAATATTCGATACTCGCAAACCCAAAAGTAAAGGCGATCTGAAAACGTTTAGCGGGAAAATACACAACGTTAAATGTCCGAGAATTGCTGTAATGGGGACGGATTGCGCGCTAGGAAAACGAACAACAGCAACAATATTGGCGAATGAACTGACTAAAAAAGGCCTTAACGTCGTTCTGATTGCCACTGGTCAAACAGGTATTATGCAAGGCGCACAATACTGCGTTGCACTCGATGCAGTCCCTTCACAATTTTGTGCCGGTGAATTGGAATCTGTCATTGTACAGGCCTATGAAAAAGAAAATCCGGATCTGATAATTGTTGAGGGGCAAGGAGCCTTGAGTCACCCTGCGTTTTCAACCAGCGCTTTTATCTTACGTGGCAGTTGTCCAACGGGTGTGATACTGCAACATGCCCCTAAACGTTTATATCGTAGTGATTTTCCTGATTGCCCAATGCCTTCGATTGCCTCAGAAATCAATCTTATCGAAACGTTTTCTAATACCAATGTTATTGGACTAACACTGAATCATGAAGATATGTCGTTGGATGAAACACGTTGTGCGATAGACACTTACACTACCGAATTTGGTCTACCGGTTACTGATGTCTTGTCACAGCCTGTTGAACATCTACTGCACATCGTAACGTCAGCCTTCCCTATAATAGCAAGTAAACTGGCCGAAAAAGGGTGAACTACCCTAGGTTAGACATCGATTGTGGGAAAGTTCATCATAACGCTCAGTTCCTGATTTCTCAGCTATCACTGAAAAATATATCCGTTACGCCTGTAACAAAAGTCTTCCTCGGCCACCCTATCATCGCACAAGTTCTTATTGATGCTGGCGCAACAATGTTAGCCGATTCAAGAATCGAAAATCTTCAAAAGATGACTGAAATTGGCATTGCTATCCCTAAAATGCTGATACGTACACCCATGCTCAGTCAAGTGGCAAGCGTAATAAAATACAGTGATATGAGTTTAAACTCTGAAGTTGAAGTGATTCAGAGGCTTTCACATGCAGCGGAACAACAAAATTGCTGTCACGGTATCATTATTATGGTTGAGCTTGGCGATCTCAGAGAAGGTGTGATGCCAAATCGCGTGATTGATTTTATCCGAGAGATTATTTCTTTACCAAACATCACGATAAAAGGAATTGGTACGAATTTAGCCTGTCGGTATGGTGTCGCTCCAGATGATCAAAATATGAGTATTCTTTCTGAGCTTGCCGATGGAATTGAAGCTACATTTGGGGTCAGTCTAGAAATTATTTCAGGGGGTAATTCTGCTTCAGTTAACTGGGCTCTTCAGAGAACAGGCTTAACTCGAGTCAATAACCTTCGTATAGGAGAAGCCATTTTTTTAGGCTGTGAGCCTTTAGAACACGAAAATATCAAAGGCTTACATACGGATGCGGTTTCTTTGACCGCTGAAGTGATTGAATCCAAGACTAAACCGACTTTGCCTTGGGGGAGTCGGGGGTTAAATGCTTTTGGTGAAAAAGAAAACCTTCAAGATAGAGGGGAGGTCTCACAAGCTATTCTAGCATTAGGCCGCCAAGATGTTTGTGTCAGCGGGCTTAAGGCTCCGAATGGGATTAAGATCATGTCTTCAACCAGTGATCATCTTGTCCTTGAATCCTCACAGAAACCAC
This sequence comes from Vibrio sp. 10N.222.51.C5, assembly GCF_041474575.1. Taxonomy (NCBI): domain Bacteria; kingdom Pseudomonadati; phylum Pseudomonadota; class Gammaproteobacteria; order Vibrionales; family Vibrionaceae; genus Vibrio; species Vibrio sp. 10N.222.51.C5. The sequence continues at coordinate 104,521 of NZ_JBFRUJ010000017.1, read as the reverse complement.
TATTTGTAGGGGAAAAAGTCACATTCAGTTTAGATTACAGTGCGCTCTTATCTTCTATATCTTCACGTTATATCCATAAATATTTTAAGGCACCTAAAGGAAGAAGGAGCGCATAATGCTACGAACAACTGTAATTCTCTTCGTCAGTGTCATGCTTAACGGTTGTCAGATAAGCCCAATAAAATCTAATGGACTTGCCGATTATAGAGCGACAGTTATTTCAAGCCAACTTCCACAAGAGTTAGGCTCAATCACACTCGTAAATGCACAGTCAGAGGGCGATAGTGTCACTCTTGTTTTCGTAAAAAAGAAAACTTTGAATATGGACCGCTTAGTAGAAAAAGTCGCCGTTAGTTTTTGTGACAACATCGAAATAAGACCACTATTAGAGAGTGGGATCTCTTATCGAATCATTACCTTAGGAAAAAATGAGAAAGTAGAAAGCCTTAACGTCATTTCTCTAGCTAAGTGCTCTAATTGAATGCTTAGCAGTCGAATGGATAAAAGCCAATACGAGTTGTTCAATGTACTCAATGACACTATTTTATTGAGGTTTGACCGCCTTACGCCTTGGGAAAAAAACTTTATCACAGAGTTACACCATAAGGTCGTAACTAGACAACTCATTTCAATTAAACAAAAACAGCTTGCTTTAAAAATTTCAATGAAAGCCTATAAATCAAAGAAGAAAAACGCGCGTTCCAACGTTTAATTTAAGCTTGTGTATACCTAATCTGTTCAAGGTCCTCTAAACCTTGGACAGATTAGTAGTATTTGCACTTAACGTATTGAAAATAATCAAGTGTAGCGGTGAATGGGTAACAACTTTCAGCGTAATGGCAATTGAAATAGTCTTTCGAGCAGTACTGACTACCTCGATCGCTATGAGTTATAACCTGCTCAGGGAATCCTCGACGGAATAAAGCCATCGATAAGGCATCACAGACCAGTGAGGCCGTCATTCTCGTATCCATAGACCAACCAATTACTTGCCTTGAATATAGGTCAATAATGACAGCTAAGTACAGCCAGCCTTCGCTTGTGGCAACATAAGTAATGTCTCCTGCCCATTTTTGATTCGGAGCCGTTGCGTTAAAATCTTGAGCGAGCAAGTTCGGAGCAACGGGCATTTTATGCTTACTGTCCGTTGTACACTTAAACTTGCGTGCTGCTTTCGCTACTAAATCCTGACGTTTCATACTGGCGGCAATGGTCTTAACATTATGGTTATCACCGCTCTCTGCCAGTTCTTTCTGAATACGTCTGAGCCATCTCATTCTTTGCTAACGTCAAAGGCTTCTTTTACCTTGGTATCAAGCTTTTGGCGCTCTGTCTCACGTTGAATCGCCTTGTGGCGGTTCTCAACCCAATAATAAAACCCACTTCAAGAAACTCTGAACACCTTAGCCATACGGGAAATACTGAAACTCAGCAGGTGTTCGAGCATAAATTCATAGCAATTTACTTTAGATTTTTCGCGAAGTAGGTGGCGGCCTTTTTTACGATGTCTAGCTCTTCTGCTTGCTCTGCCAACTGCCTTTTTAGCTTAGCGACTTCAACGGCCAATTCTTGTTCTCGTTGGCTAATATTAGAATTCTTCTTTGTGGCTTTTCGCCAACCATAGATCTGAGATTCATGTAACGAGAGCTGTCTTGCAGCTGTAGCGACTCCCACTTTCTCTGCCAACTTCAGGGTTTTGGCTTTAAATTCAGGAGAATGGATAATACGTTTCTTCTTGCTTGTTATGGTTCACCTCATTAGTGATTGTACTCACTTAACTCAGTGTCCAAAACTACTGGTGCGGATCAGCAAGCTCGGGATCTGATAGCCAAAACAATTGAAGGATTAGGTAACCCGATTGCCTACCACCTTAAAGAACGAGACTACTTGGACTATCGTGCAACACGAATACCTTACCGTGGCAAAAATAAATCTGTTGAGATTTCACCAACAACACATAACATGGAATTGATTTATCTAAAGGGAATGTTCAAGAAACTAATCAAGTACAATCAATGGAAATACCCCAACCCGATTGAAGCTATCGATACAATCAAAACTAGCGAGAAGAACCTGGCATATCTAACCAAGCCACAAATTGAAGAGTTCCTATTTAACCTGAAGAATTTCAACCGCGTAATTACAGTCTCGATTCCACAGCTCATTGTAATCTCTAAGATTTGCTTAGCCACCGGTGCTCGTATAAGTGAAGCTCTCACTCTTACCCGTTCACAAGTAGCTGAATTCAAGCTAACTTACACCGAGACAAAAGGTAAGAGAAATCGAAGTGTGCCCATCTCACCTGCTTTGTATCATGAGATCTTAGATATCGCAGTGAACGACCATAAGATTTTTGACACTACTTATAAGGATGCCTGGCGCTACATTAAAAGGGCTTTACCTAATCATGCTCCAAGTGGGCAAGCAACGCATGTTCTACGGCATACATTTGCTTCGCACTTTATGATGAATAAAGGGGATATTTTGGTGTAACAGCGGATTCTAGGTCACACAAAAATTGAGCAGACAATGGCGTATTCTCACTTTGCTCCCGAGCATTTGATGCAGGCAGTTCACCTCAATCCTTTAGAAAATTAATGGCGACAAAATGGCGACAGCCACTGTAATCGAGCGTTATTTAGCGGTTTTAGACGTAAAAAAGGCGACAATTTAACCTGTCGCCTTTTACTAATGAGAGCCTAATTTAGACTATTCCCAATCAAGGATAACCTTTCCTGAAAGCCCGCTACGCATAGCGTCGAAGCCTTTTTGGAAGTCATCAACCTTGAAGTGATGCGTGATAATTGGCGTTAAATCTAGGCCTGATTGGATTAGTGAAGCCATCTTGTACCAAGTTTCGAACATCTCACGACCGTAGATACCTTTGATAACCAAGCCTTTAAAGATGACTTGGTTCCAGTCTACTGCCATGTCTGATGGTGGAATACCTAGTAGAGAGATCTTACCGCCGTGGTTCATGTTAGTTAGCATGCTATTGAACGCAGATGGGTTACCAGACATTTCTAGGCCTACATCGAAGCCTTCTGTCATGCCAAGATCAGACATTACGTCTTCAAGCTTCTCTTCCATCACGTTTACTGCGCGAGTCACACCCATTTTCTTAGCAAGATCTAGGCGGTATTCGTTTACGTCAGTGATTACAACGTGACGAGCACCAACGTGCTTAGCAACAGCTGCAGCCATGATACCGATTGGACCAGCACCAGTAATTAGCACGTCTTCGCCAACTAGGTCGAAAGAAAGTGCTGTGTGTACTGCGTTACCAAACGGGTCAAAGATTGAAGCTAGATCGTCAGAGATTTCTGCAGGGATCTTAAATGCGTTGAACGCAGGGATCACAAGGAACTCAGAGAACGCACCAGTGCGGTTAACACCAACACCTGTTGTGTTACGACAAAGGTGAGTACGGCCGCCACGACAGTTACGACAGTGACCACATGTGATGTGACCTTCGCCAGATACACGGTCGCCGATTTCAAAACCACGAACTTCTTGGCCAATGCCAACAACTTCACCCACGTATTCGTGACCTACTACCATAGGTACTGGGATTGTGTTTTGTGACCACTCATCCCAGTTGTAGATATGTACGTCAGTACCACAAATTGCGGTTTTCTTAATACGAATAAGAAGATCATTATGACCCATTTCAGGTTTTTCAACCTCGGTCATCCAAATGCCTTCTTCAGGCTTTAGCTTAGAAAGTGCTTTAATTTTCATAATGTTACCTAGTTCATCTAGCCTAACTGTAAGGCGAGAATCAAAAATCTATATGTTCTACTGGGTGTTGTTCTATCTAATTAAAGGATGCTCGTGGCACCCCTTCAAAATTAGATGATTGCCATGTCTTTACCAACTTGGATGAACGCATCGATTGCGCGGTCTAGTTGCTCACGAGAGTGTGCAGCAGACATTTGCGTACGGATACGAGCTTGACCTTTTGGTACTACAGGGAAAGAGAAACCTACAACGTAGATGCCTTTCTCTAGTGCGCGCTCAGCGAACTCAGCCGCTACTTTTGCATCACCAAGCATGATTGGGATGATTGCGTGGTCTGCACCGCCCATAGTGAAGCCAGCTTCTTCCATGCGAGTACGGAAGTGAGCAGAGTTTTCCCATAGTTGAGTACGTAGGTCGCCAGATTCCGCAAGAAGATCTAGAACGCGGATAGACGCAGATACGATTGCAGGAGCAACAGAGTTAGAGAATAGGTATGGACGAGAACGCTGACGTAGCCAGTCGATCACTTCTTTCTTACCAGAAGTGTAACCGCCTGAAGCGCCACCCATTGCTTTACCAAGAGTACCAGTGATGATATCGATACGGTCTACAACGTTGTGGAACTCGTGAGTACCCGCTCCGTTTTCGCCCATGAAGCCCACTGCGTGAGAGTCATCAACCATTACTAGTGCATCGTACTTGTCTGCAAGGTCACAGATAGCAGGAAGGTTAGCCACTACGCCGTCCATTGAGAACACACCGTCAGTTACGATTAGTGTGTGACGAGCGCCAGCTTCTTTAGCAGCGATAAGTTGCTGCTCTAGCTCTTCCATGTTGTTGTTCGAGTAACGGAAACGCATTGCTTTACACAGACGAACGCCATCGATGATAGATGCGTGGTTTAGTGCGTCAGAGATGATTGCGTCTTCTTTACCTAGAATTGTTTCGAACAAACCAGCGTTTGCATCAAAACAAGATGTGTAAAGGATAGTGTCTTCTTTACCTAGGAACGTAGAAAGCTTTTGCTCTAGTTCTTTGTGAGAATCTTGAGTACCACAGATGAAACGTACTGAAGCCATACCAAAACCGTGCTGATCCATACCATCTTTAGCTGCTTCGATAAGAGCTGGGTGGTTAGCAAGACCTAAGTAGTTGTTTGCACAGAAGTTTAGTACTTCTTCACCAGTCGAGATAGAAACCGCTGCTTTTTGTGCAGAAGTAATAATGCGCTCAGACTTGTAAAGACCTTCTTCTTTAACTTCTTCGATTTGAGTTTGAATCTGTTGGTAAAATGCAGAAGACATTGTCTCATTCCTTCCTAGTTATAATTTAGCAGCATCGCGCGCCGCTTTATGTAGGGATGTAAACGATCTCAACACGATCATTTACACTGTAAAACTTATGCCTATATTCTAGTTGAACATCCCCGTTCCGATTATCCCTTTAGTTGGAAAAACATTAATGAATCACAGGCACTAATAATAGTTCATCCCAGTGACATAGGGCACATTAACGCCCTTCACCTGCTTTTTTAAACGCCAAATTAGCTATAATTTCCGTCTAATTTCGCTTTCATATCAAATCTCAATTTTTCATCTCAGAATGCGCAGCAGCAACGCCGCTATACAGATGAGCTTCAAACACAACAACCTATCAGAGCAATCACGTCAATCAATTAATGAAATTGATTCACAAATCAAAGTAAATCGCTCACAATTACCATTAAGTTCATCGTTGAAACTAGCTTAACTGGATACTTATGATTAACCCAAAACTCATCGCCCTGCTTCCGGATCTCGCCTCGTTCATTTTGGTGGTTAACGAAGGTAGTTTTACGGCTGCAGCAAAACAGTTAGGCGTGACACCATCAGCCTTGAGTAAGCTCATCACCCGCTTGGAAAAAGCGCTATCGGTGAAACTGTTTGAGCGTACCACTCGTACCCTTATCATTACGCAAGCGGGTCAATTGGTTTATGATCAGAGTGTGGTGATGATCAACGCAGCGCAACAAGCCGTTGAACTGTCTACCTCCGACCATACCGAACCTGCAGGCTCGATAACGGTAGCGGCGCCTGAAGCCTTCTTGAATTCGGTATTGCAGCCTTTCGTTGTTCCATTCTTAAATCAGTATCCAGAAATCCAACTTAAATTGAGAGCGGCTGACGGCGACATCGATATTTTACGTCAAGGCATCGACATTGCTTTCCGCCTGACTGATAAGCCCGACGAAAGCTTAGTATTGAAAGAGTTAGGAAAAACAAACCTCGTGTTGTGTGCAAGCCCTGACTATTTAGATGCCAAGGGGATTCCTCACCACCCTACCGAGCTGTCTGAACACGACTGTTTGTATCTTGCAGAGACAGACAAAGATCACATTTGGGATTTTCTTAAAGATGATGAATTTCACACAGTACCCGTCAGTGGACGTTACGCAGTTAACCACTCGCAGATGCGACTGAAAGGTGTGAAAGAAGGTCTAGGCGTCGGTATTTTCCATGACTTCGTGATTCAAGATGCGTTGGCTGAAGGGTCTGTAGTACAAGTGTTGGAAGATTGGACCATCAAGAGTAATTACCATGGTGCGATTGCGATGCAGTTTGCTCAAACCAAGTACATGCCCGCTCGACTGCGTGTATTCATTGATTACGCCATGGAGCACTTAGGTGACAAGTTGGCAGGAGAAATAAACTGATGTTGAAAGGAATACACCACGCAGCCATAATCTGTTCAAACTACAACGCATCGAAGCACTTTTACACCGAGATTTTAAAACTTGAGATCATTGCCGAAAACTATCGAGAGGCTCGCCAGTCGTACAAACTTGATTTAGCGCTACCTAATGGTGCTCAGATAGAACTATTCAGCTTCCCTAACGCACCGGAAAGACCTAGCTTTCCTGAAGCTCAAGGGCTAAGACACTTAGCTTTTTGTGTTGATGACGTTCAACAAATCAAAAGCTATTTGGAAGAACAAAGAATCGAAGTCGAACAGATCCGAATTGATGAATTTACAGGTAAAGCATTTACTTTTTTTGCCGATCCTGACGGGCTTCCGTTAGAGCTTTATGAAATCTAGAGCTTTATCAAATATAGAGCTGTACAAGTCTAACGTCTTCTTAATAAACAGAGCATGTCATCTGAATAATGAAACTGACCTCCTGAAAAAGGAGGTCAGTTTGTATATCAATTAACTCAATGCCGTCTTGAATTTCTCAACGCGTGAAAATAGTAACCAATCCAGCAGCATTGCTGTCACGATCGTCGCTCCCGCCAGTGGAAACAGTACTGAAATAACTATCACGATCACTAAACCTGTCTTCCAAAGCCCTGCATCGCCAAACTTCGGTGGCGTGCCAAGCTTTCTTTGACCTGAAGGTCTACGTATCCACCACATCACACCGCCAGTCACGGACACAACAATGAACGCCAAACAAAACAAAGCATTTAGAAGCTTGTTAATGATGTTGATGTCACCTTGATGCAATGAAATACCTACCGCTAACGTTTTGGCAATGAAGTTATAATCTTGCCATGTCACCTCACCCAGAATACGACCTGAGTATTGGTCGAGGTGCGTAGTACGGTCCTGCGTTGGATCAATGATGTCACCGCCCATAGTGTTGGCTGTGACCGTGTAAACACCCGTTTCTGAACGCGGGAAATTCACCTTGTATCGTGTAAAGCCAAGTGAGTATGCTTTTTCAGTAACGTCATCAATGTCGAAGTTGCTTGCTGACAACACATGTTGAGAGTGATCTTCACCCATCTTAGAGTGATCATGAGGTTCCGTCGCCTCTTCCACATGATGAACGTGTTCTGCTGGCTTATCTTGAGACAAAGGCAATAGTGTTTGCTCCAAGTTCCAAGGTAGCTCTTCTTCTGAGCCATGGTTGAGGGAAGCGTGCGTCTTATCAGACAACGGAATATCGTCCCACATTTGAGCAGGGAAAGTGCTCCATGCTTGAACAAGCTTACCGCCCCAAAAACCTGTCCATGCCAATCCAGACAGAATAAACAACAACAGAACGAGCGATAACACACCTCCAATGTTCGCATGCAGATCACGCATTAAAATACGCGTTCCTGAACCAAATCGAAGCTTAAGAAAACCAGCGCGGCTCGCGTTATCTCTAGGTAACCATAAGTAAATACCACTGATGAGCAACAGAATAGACAAGCTTATTGCGACTTCAATTAGATAATCACCCCAATCACCAATCAACAAAGTGCCGTGAATGTCATTCGCGAGTTGGTACAGGCTGTCGCTACGCGGAATCTCTCCGACCACTTCGCCCGTATATTGATTTACCGTGGCGAAGACCGATGTGCCGTCTACAAGTGCTACCGAAAAGCGGTTAGCCAGATCAGGAGCTTTGCTCGGAACAAACTGGGTAACCGAACCTTGTGGGTATTGAAGTTGTACTGCAGCTAACTGTTGTGACACTTTAATCGGCTCGCCCGATGCAACAATCTCTAGGGCTTCGTGGTGGAAAGTCAATTCGATTTCATCATCAAACAGCATCACCAAACCTGTAATGCTCAGCATTAACATAAACGGGATAACAAATAGCCCAGCATAGAAGTGCCAGCGCCATGTGAGGAAATAGAGGGTTTTATTGCGGTCTTTGCTTTCTATATTGGTTTCCGAACCGGTTGTTGCACTGCTTTTAGACTGCGAAGTTGCTTGTGCTTTCGCAGGGGTTTGAGATTCATTTCTCAACATTATAATTTCCTTTGACACACGCAAACATACCTTCTGAAAAATCAGAAAGTAATCTGAGCATGTTTAACTTTACTTAATACTTTATTTTTTAATTATTTTAATGGGTTAGGTTTAAGCAATAACAAAGGGAGGGCCGCGCGGGGCTTGCCTCGTGTAGCGTTCGCTTAGAGCCAAAAAAGCGTAGCTGTCGGAGACAATAGAACTCAGTCGAGTTGTCAGTAGTGTAGTGGGAAGTTCATCTTGGTGAAACGTGGAAAAATGGCTAAACGGACACGGCTTTCCTTTATGAGTATTAGGTTCGCCTTCTTCGATTTGAACCAATTCAAAGCCATTGACCGTACATAACGACGCCCATACTCCCACACTATTACCATGAGCATTGATAACAGGCATTAATGTCACTAGCGCCCAGCTTAATGCTGTTGCAAGTAACATGAAGAAGTTGAACGAGGTTCGGCGCATTATTCCAAGTCTTTATAAATTTCCCTTATTATGAGGGACTTGGAATATAGGTAAACGTAAAGATTAACAGCAAGTTAAAAAATTGAAGCTAACGCACACTCTTTTTCGTTAAATACTGGTTACAACACTAAAACTAAGAAAGTAATACTCATCTCTTTGCAGCAGGCTTTCGACAAAAGAGACAATAAAAACGCCGCCTTACACCTTCCTCGAAAGAGGGTAATGTAAGGCGGCGTTTTAGAAATCGAATCTTGAGGTTTGCTCTTTGTTACCTATCTAGCAAACGTTCATGATTAACGAATTAACCGAAGATCTTGCTCCAGATGCTTGGGTTACGCTTCTCATGGTACTCTTCACGAAGGCCATCAATAGTACGAAGTTCTTGCTGTGCCGACGCTAAGTCACCTTGGTCTAGCTTCTGCTCAATGCTATCCAGTGATGCACTGATCTTTTTGAAGCCTTCCATGAAGTTGTCTTCTTTCTCGACTGGGTAAACACCCGTTTTCAGCTCTGCCACTAGCGTATCTAAACGAACGATAGGCTTTTGCATCTCTTCAATGCTTTGAGCTTCTGCCGCTTGTTTGAACGCAAGCTTCATTTCTTGCATGTTTTTCTTAAGGTCTACATTAGCAAATGCGTTGCCAGACAATACTGAAGCAGCGATTAAGCCAGATAAAAGGATTGAGCGAGTTTTCATTGTTTCTCCAAGTGAAGCGGTGTCTTTGAAGTTAGAGCCGTCATTACTGTGGCACTTCGACTTTATTATTTTCGGCTAGTGTATACAAAAATCTTTCAGGCACAAAAATTGATTGTGTCGAAATGCAAACCCGCCGACATTCTCTTAAACAAGATCTGAATATTCTGGGATTTCATTACGACCGCGCAAGGCCAAAAAGGCTAGGAACTGCTTTGGCGAATGGGTAATCACTTTACTCGAATCTACGCCCACTTCATCTAACAATGCTGCGACTAAGTCTAAGCCACCGACATCTAAACAGAAATGCGCATCGCTGCCTGTTGTAATAAATGCACCCTTCGCTTTCGCTATTCTTGCAATCTCATAGCAGCGGTCAACACTGCCAACTCGGCTATTGCCTTTGAGTGTGGTGTTGTTGATCTCAATCGCCACGTTGTTCTCAACCGCACATTGAATAACGGCTTCGAAATCGAAATCAAAATTAGGATTGCCTAAGTGACCAAGCGCATCAATTCGACCGCCCTTAATCACATTCAACAATGCTTCTGTATGGGTAGCGACATCCGATGGGCGAAATACTGGCTCATGAAAACTCGCGATCACCCAATCCAAGTTCTTATCCACACTCGGATGAATGTCGATTTCACCCTGTGTGTTCATGATGTTTGACTCAACACCTCGAATAATTGCGACATCTTCAATAAAACGAGGGAGCACACGCTGATTGCTGAAGAACCAATAGTGTGGCGAGCCCGGCATTGATTCTGAATGATCAGTAGTACAAAACATGGCTAAACCATTTTGCTTTGCCGACTTGGCGTTTTCGATCAATGTGCTGTAAGCATGACCACTTGCGTATGTGTGGGTGTGAGTATCTACTTTGAGTTCCATGAATCAATGCCCTCTTCGCTCGGTCAAAATACGTTTTTCAGAAAGTAACTCTGAATCTCTTTCAGGAAAAGAATACTTCAGAAAATGAATGCCTAATGGCAACAATTCGGCCAGTTTATCAGCTGAAAGTGACAATTAGCACCCTAACATAAAGGTTTATTACTGGTTCATTTACACGACACGGGAATACGTGGCTAACCAGAGCCAGCCAGCGCTTGGCCTTATCTAAGTAGAACCGCACACACTCGGTAATTGCGCCAATTTTTTGCAACCTACCCAAGTTCGTCAATACTTAAACCAGTCTACAAACCGGAGTGTTAGATGAGAAGAAGACGATATCCGCTGAGTATCCACATCACTAGCCTTTTCCTAATTTTGACAACACTTGTCGGTGCGGTATTGATTTCGATAAGTTATCAGCACTCCCAAGAGCTGCTGCTAGGCACAGTGCGCGAGATCAGTAATGAGCACCGCGACAAACTGGAATCAGTATTTAAACAAGCCATTGCCCCTGTTATCACAACCTTAAATGTGATGGCGGTGAGCCCGTTTGTTGCTCATCAAGCTTCCGCTGTCGAAAAAGACTCTTGGCTTGCTTCGGTCGATATCATCTTCAAGCAAAACACCAATTTGGTCGCTCTATTTTATGGTTCTGAAGATGGTGACTTCAGAATCTTTCGTCCATTAAGCACCAATAAACAGAGAGCCGAAAACAGCGCGCCCGCTAAAGCGACCATGATGGTCAGCAGCACCAATCTAGACGGTGAAAACTTTATTACCTATCTTGATGGCGCACATCAAGTGATCAGTACTCGACAAGCAGAGAGTAAGTTCAACCCCACAACTCGTCCTTGGTTTCGTAACGCAAAGCCTGATGGCTCAATACAACTCTCTGAGCCCTATCTATTCTATTTCCTGCAAACCAATGGCATTACACTCTCTAGGCGTTCTGCCGATGGCAAGCATGTGGTTGGTGCCGACTTTACGTTGAGTTCCCTCTCTTCTCAGATCAGTGAATTAGCTTATTCTCCGCAAACCCGACTCGCCTTGTTCGATCAACATTTTAATCTTCTCGGTCAGCATCAACTTGAGCTATCAGTACCCAAGCCTGACTCCCAATCTGATGACACAAGTAAAACTGAGCAAACGAACAACCAAACGACGGGGAATCTCTCTGGCAGTGAGCAAGACCAAAGCTTCTTTAATGTGCCCAAACGTGAACAGATGGAAGCATTGAAAGCGTCCGTTATTGCGCCGCTTATCTCTGATGAAGAGAAGTTTAACCTCAATCTAAAAAACGTTGAGTACAACTTAAACACTTGGGCACTAACGCTAACGCCGGTTCAACTGACTCAAAATGTCACCTTACACTTGGCAGAAGCGACGCCACACAATGAGCTGCTCGCTGATCTTATCTCGATGCGAGACAAGCAAGTTGCGGTCGCGATTGGGATGTTGTTCACCTGCTTCGCTATCGTATGGTTTGTTGCTAATCGACTGTCTCAGCCACTCAATACGCTGATGCAACTCACCGACAACATCGCTCGATTTGACTTCAGGCGTACTCATTATCCCAAAAGCATGATTCAAGAAGTGGCTAACCTTGCCCACTCGATTGAGCTAATGGAACACACGCTTCATGATCTGATTACCCTACTTCGAGACACCGCCGGGAATCAGGAGTTTTCGATCTTAGCCAAGAACATTGCTCATCAAAGCTATTTAATCACCAAAGCAGAAACCATTGTCCTTTTCACTCAGTCCAAAGAGAAAGACGTGTTTGATACGGCAGCTAACCTTGCCATTCTCCCTTTTAAAGCCGACATCAATGACTTCATCAAACACACGCCTTGGTTGCTGTGTCAGCTTAAGTCTGGTGAGACGATCCATTTGAACCGAAAAGACAATGTTCTCAACTATTACCAAGATTCGATCTTCAATTCAGACCTGTACCTATTTCCACTATTAAACCGAGAGAAACTGTTGGTAGGGATTGTGGCAATTGGCTATGAGAGACCAATTACCAAGATGCAGGCAGACAAGCACGCCTTTTTAAGAGAGTTGCTCAGCTTTGCGGAAATAGCGAAAGACAACATCGACCAAATGCAGCAACAAAAAGACATGCTTAATGCCTTTATTGAGCTGATTGCATCGGCGATTGATACCAAGTCACCTTATACGGGCGGGCATTGCCAACGAGTGCCTGAGCTCACCAAATGGCTAACTCAAGCAACCATAGATGATGACCGCTATTACCCGCAATTCTCATTGGACAGTAAACAGTGGGAAGAGTTGATGCTCGCCGCTTGGCTTCATGACTGCGGCAAGGTGACCACGCCTGAATATGTGGTAGATAAGGCAACAAAACTGGAAACCATTTACGACCGAATCCACGAAGTGCGAATGCGTTTTGAGTTGTTGAAACAGCAAGCGGAAACCGATTACTGGAAAGCGATGGCGAACGGTGCACTACAAGAAGAACAACTCAAAATACTCGAACAAAGCCTGTCTGAACTGGATGAGGAGTTTGCCTTCGTTGCTGAGTGTAATCTTGGCGGCGAATCTATGACGGAAGAGCAGCTAGAACGCTTAGATCAAATAGCCAAACGCCAATGGAAACGTACACTGGATGATCAATTGGGTTTGTCTTGGTCTGAAAAAGAGAGATTTAACACCCAAAAAGAGTCGGTTGAGAAAGAGAGAACTGAGCCAACAAGTCAGGAAAAGGGTTTGCCTGTCATGGAGCCTCTGCTTGCAGACAAACCGGAGCATAAAATACCTTGGGACAATGGCTTTAACCCTGCCGATGTATGGCAAGAAGCGTTTGTACTTAAGCCCGGAGAAGTTAAATACAACCAAGGTGAACTGCACAATTTGAAAGTACGCCGTGGTACGCTAAACGATGAAGAACGTTTCATGATCAACGATCATATTATCCAAACCTTCACCATGCTCAACAAGTTGCCTTACCCGCCTTACCTTCAAAACATTCCGGATATCGCCAGCGGACACCACGAACGTATCGACGGTAAGGGATACCCAAGAGGCTTAAACGAAGACCAGTTACCTCTGCCGTCCAGAGCAATGGCAATTGCTGATGTCTTTGAAGCGCTCACCTCTAGTGATCGCCCTTATAAGAAAGGTAAACTCTTAAGCGAATCACTCAACATCATGACCGACATGGCCACCAGCGGTCATATCGATCCCAAGTTGTATCTGCTGTTTTTGGAAAACAAAATCTACGATAAATACGCTGAGCGATTCCTAGAAATGAACCAACGCTGCGAGATTGACCCGCACGAACACATCGACCGAGTAAAAGAATACATACGCTCATTGTTCTAAGTTTTAAATTAACCATTCAGAGGATAAGCCATAACTCAATGGTTAGCTTTTAGCTGCCGAGTCCAATACCGCAACGTCCACTACAGTCGCTACAGCCACTGTGGTGTGCGGTTTTTGTTTGGCTTTCGCCTTGCTGTGTCTTTTTGCCAGCAATGTATTGGTGATGCTCGCCACGACAATCAGGTTAATGCCAATCATCTGCTGTGTAGAAAACACATCATCAAAGAACAAGCCCTGCCAAAGCGCGCTAAACAGCATGTTAGTAAAAATCAGAGGTGCCAACTGGGAGCCACTGTCTGCAAGCTTATACGCCTTGGAACGGAAGATTTGGGTATTGATGGTAAACATTGCAAGACCAAGTGCTCCGAGAACAATCCAACGTAAGTCATCGAAAGACCACAACGCCGATAAGCTACCTGAGCTTTCAACTACATCAGGAACCGCAGACACTGAAGTAAACACAACCATAGGAATCACAATGATTGCCGCAACTAAAAAGGTCCACGCGTTAAGCTCTGCCGGAGTCAGGCTGGTTTTAGACGCTCGGTACAAACTCACTTGCGAGCCAGAATTAAATACCCCCGCGAGAAGCCCAAGCAGAAGCGTAGGTCTAAAGAACTCCGAACCCAACTCAAACTGCGACCAATCCCCCGCCATCAACACTACGCCAACAAAGGTTATCGCTAAACAAACGATGGTCATTGTATGAATCTTAGTTGCGAATATTAATTTTTCTAACAACGGAATAAACAAAGGCCCTGTACTGAATAACACCACGCCTTCAACCAAAGTTAAGGTTTGCAGTGAAGTAAGGAAACACCACTGACACGCCACCATAAAGATCGCCCGCATCACCAAAGGTTTCCACATTTCTCGTGTCGGCTTGCTGATTTTGTAAAAGGTCAGGAAAAGAAATAAAAACAGACTGGGTAACAAAAAACGCACAAAACTGAGTAACGAAGTGGGCATCACTTCAGATAGATACTTGGCCATCAAGCCACTTAAAGACAAACTGAACGTCGACAACAACATGAAAGTCGTCGCCTTGGTAATATCAGACATAATTATCACCTCCTATGACATCTATTTTAGAGGCGTGACGTAATGAAAAATAGCGAGTAATATTAACGATAACTGTAAGGAAAACTTACCAATGAAAAAACTCGTTCCGCTTAAATCCGTTTATGCTTTCATTGCTGTTGCTGAGACTGGCAGCATGACCGACGCCGCGCGGGTATTGTACGTCAGTCACTCTGCGGTAAGCCAAGCGATAAAGTCGTTAGAACAACTGGTCAACAAGCCTCTGTTTCAACGAGTCGGTCGTCGTGTTGTTCTTAATGCCGCAGGTAAGCGATATTACCGCAAAGTTGCTCCCGCACTTGAGCAAGTGATAGAGGCGACCGAAGAGCTTGCCAGAACGCCTAACGACCACCGCATTACCCTCAACATGGTCAATTCGCTAGCGATGCACTGGTGGATCCCACGAGTTCCCGACTTCCAAGCCTTCGCTCCCTCACTTGATATCCGCATTTCGACGCTAACTGGCCCTTTCGATATCGAGCAGGAAGGGGTCGATGTTGCGCTTGTACATGGCAAACCCAACGAGTGGGAACAATATTACAGCGAGAAACTGGGCGACGATGACCTAGTCTTGGTGTGTAGCCCTACGATATTAAAAAACCAGACCGGATTGAGCGTCGAACAACTCGTCAAACAAAACCCGACCATTGGCGTTTTTAACCTCAGGCGACAACACGACTGGCAAGTGTGGTGCGACAATTACCAAATCCCAATGCCCACATTCCATAGCAACCTGACATTCGATGTCTCCATTCAAGCGGTGCAAGCTTCAATTCGTTCGTTAGGCGTACTAGTAACGCATCGCTTGTTTGTGAAAGATGATATCAGCCATGGGATGCTTGTCGAACTGGGTAAACCGGTTGCTAACCCGCACCAAGATTTTTACTTTGTTTGCCCAAAAAACAAATTAAAACAAGAAAGTGTGCTAAAACTGAGAACATGGTTAAGACATGAATTCACACGCTCAGAGACAGCACTGAACGATGACATTCAAGAGCAAGACCAAACTATCAATCAATAAGCGAGTGACAGCTCAGCAAGCTTACAAGAGGCCATTATGATTATTACCACCACACAATCAGTCGAAGGCAAGCGCATTGTCGATTACAAAGGGGTTATTGCCGGAGAAGCCATTCTAGGGGTGAACGTTTTCAAAGATATGTTTTCAGGAATTCGTGACTTTGTGGGTGGACGTTCTGGCACCTACGAGAAAGAACTGGAAAAAGCACGTAACTACGCGTTCAAAGAGTTAGAACAGAAAGCGATTGAAGCGGGTGCCAACGCGGTGGTAGGCGTAGATATTGATTACGAAGTCTTGGGAACAGGTAATGGCATGTTGATGGTCTCTGCTAGTGGCACGGCAGTGGTGGTTGCTTAACTGAATCACTCGCTAAATCATCCGATTACCTAGAAAAACGCCCCTTAGCTGAATCGCTAGCTAAGGGGCGTTATTGTATTCGCTGCCAAACTAGGCTTGAATATCTCTAACTCGCACGATCTTCTGGCTCAGAAATCATGGCATCAAAAGAGGCAATTCGAGCCAAAAACTCTTTTCTATCTTTAGGCATAATTGAGCTTGCCATTGGTAAGTTCGCCTTCATCGCATCGACGGCGCGACCACGAACCAATACCTCAAAGTGCAAGTGCGGGCCAGTAATACGACCAGTAGCACCCGATAGCGCAATTTTCTGACCTCGCTTAATTTGCTGACCTTTCTTAACTAAGAAGCGGCTCAAGTGAAGATAACGCGTCGTATATACGCTGTTGTGTTCAATCACCAAATATTTACCAGCATACGGGTGGTCACGAAGTGCCACCACTCGACCATCACCAGTTGAGTAGATAGGTGAACCAACAGGTGTCGCAAAGTCGGTACCATTGTGCGGTGAGATTCGCCCAGTTACTGGGTGTCTTCGTGTCGGATTGAACGAAGAAGTGATTCTTCGGAATTTTCTGTCGACTGGGTATCTATCAAAGGCTTGCTCTAGACTATTTCCCTCTCTGTCATAAAAAAGACCATCTGGTGCTAGAAAAGCTGCGACTTCTCGGTTTCTTAATTGAATTGAGATACCTTGAATTTCTGTTTTACCCGTTAGGTGATCATCCGTGTACTGCTCTTTGACCAATACATTGAAGCTATCACCAGCTCTCAGCTCTCGAGCGAAGTTGACTTTGTCTTTTAGTGTGCGGGTGATATTGGCTATCTGGTTAGTAGTTAACCCCGCTTTGTAGGCTGACGTTGAAAAGCTACCGTGAACACTACCCGCATAGAGTTTTTCTTTCCATTCGCCTGGGATCTCGTGGAATTTATAGGTGAAGCTACCATCATCGTTTCGAGTAAAGGCTGCTTGCTCAACCAAACTCTCGTGATAAATCAGCTCCACAAGCTGTTTTGAGTCACTATCCAAAAGCAATTCTAGATGGTCACCAGGTTTTATTGTGTCGAGTTTCAAAGACTCCAGATCCGCTTCCATCACCTTTTGAACGGTTCCATATGGCAGTTGCCATGACGAAAAGATGTTGCTTAGCGTATCGCCAACTTTCACAAAATAATGGACCTTAACCAAAGAGTTGGGAGTCGCTTGCGAGTCGATGACTTCCTTATCATTAGGTTGAGAACCTTGGTAAGGTGTTATTTTGATAGAGATTTCTGGTGCTGGTTTGGAGTGAAAAGAGAGCAAAGCAGCAAGGGAAAATGCGCTGATCGCAGTAACGATCAGACCAATACGGAGGAACTTCATAAAATACTTAGCGGTTATAACAAGGAACTTAGAAAGTGTTATAACATAACAATTAAATCAAAAAAATAAATGAAATGTAAGAAACCATAGCGCGATAGGTGTGAAAGTATGGTGAGCATGCAAAGCCCACCACCTTAGTTAACACGGATCTTTACCTCATATTACTCTTCACGAAGTACTTCGAAGCGTTCTAAGCCTCGCAGCATCTCAAAGTCCGGCTCTTCAGTTAGCAGCTCTCTCATGGACCCACTGGCTTCAATAGCGCGCTCTAAGTCATCGATCGCTTGACCTTCTGCCCCTAATCGAGCATAAGCGCAAGCACGTTGATACAAGGCATGAGCATTTTGGTCATCGACTTCTAATACACGGTTACAAAGACTCATTGCCCAGTGGTATTCCTGTATATCCATAGCAGCGTCAGCTTTGGCAGTAAGTGCTTCTAAATCTCCAGGACGAACCTTCAGTATTTCATCGTAGATTTCAATTTTTTGCTCTGCCGTTTGTGCGTTCTGTGCTCTCAACCATAGGTTATGAATCTCATTGATAATTTCAATTTCGCGGTTGTTGTCGGAAATGATTCTGGTCTTGCGCTTAAGATCCCGTTCAAGAACATTAAACTTCTTCTCATAGTCTTGAGCGATAGAATTAAGTCGCTTATCAGCCATGTCTTGAGTTGTGTGTTTAAGCTCTTTGATGGATTGCCAACCCACCAGCGCGATAAGAGAGGCCACACCAGCAATAATGTAGAAGAAGTAGGTTACGGTTACATTGGCGTAATTCAGAGACTTGTCTGCCACAGTCAGTTCCCGGTCAGTCATCTGAATGGTCAAGCGTCTTTCAAGATCCTGCTGTTCCATTCGAAGCTGCTTCAACTCATCCAAGATATAGCGTTCCATCAGCGGTCTATCCAAATACTCTTGTTCCGAGTACTTAACCTCTTCGCTTGCAAAACTCATCGTGCTGAACACCGAGATAACTGCAATCAATAAGATTCGAAGCATTATACATTCCTTATATATTTATCTTTAGACTAACTGTATCTCGTAATAGGCATACAAGCTAGGAAGTCGACAAGTTTGCTATGTCCATATTGGAATTAACACTCTAAAACATCATTGATAATTATAAAACACCTGAAGCAACATCATTAATTTCTAAATTATAAAAATACCGCGTAATACTGTTCTATATGATTAATTCGCGATGCGAATATACCGAAAAATGGTTTATTGCACCGAGATGAATCTTATATTAATAACGATCAGAACGAGGTTAATTTGAATAATCCACGATACGATTTAGTAAGCCGTGTACTGCACTGGGTAATGGCTTCTGTAATCATCTATGCAACAATCGCAGGGTATGTGATGCACTATATCACCAGTCATCCAGAGCTGTTTTCTTTTCTGTCAGTGCTCAACATGTCATTGGCGACCGTTGCGACGCCACTGCTTGTGGTTCGTTATATCTGGAGCCACTTTCGCTCGTCGCCAAGCATGCCAACCTCTGTGCCTGAAGGGCAAAAATGCGTTGCCAAGCTTGCACACTCTTTGATGTATCTTGTGATGTTTATGGTTTTCAGCACCGGCTACTTAATGCTAAAAGAACCGTACTCTTTATTTTGGTTAGTGAGCGTAAATAATCTAATTACCGACTCTGCAATCAACGGCTTCTTTTTCTATTTACATCGTGCCAGTTGTATTGCCCTAGCCTGTTTAATTGTGCTGCATATCAGTGCCGCACTTAAACATCACTTTGTCTCTAGGAACTATGTATTGAAGATGATGCTCTAGATTCAAAGAATTCAAGACAATTTGCACAAACAACAAAAAAGCCATAGCATGTTCGCTATGGCTTTCTTATTTCAATTTGATTACTTGGTTTGAGTATCAATCATCACTTGCCAGTATTCACATTTAGCCAAGAACTCTTTTAAATAAAGCTCTGGGTTAGCAAGTTTCTCACCGCCTTTAACATCAGCACCAGTCACACGCCAAAAGCCACGAGTGACCAAGTTTCGATGATAAATAAAATCGTTGAGTTCATTAGCCTTCAAAGGAAGTTGTTCACCAAACGTATTTTCGTAGCGGCTCAGAGTCGAGGCTTGTTCACTTGGCTTCTCCCTTAAAAAGGTATCCAAATCCAAACCTAATGACTGTTGCTGCTCTTTTGATAGGGCTTTAGCTAATTTAGAGATCACACTGAACAGAGCCAACTCAACTTTTTGAGACGCTAATAACGATGCACCTAAAAGCGCATGTTCGTTGGAAATATGTTGTTCTGTTGATGAAACGGTTGCTGTTGTCACTGTGTTAACCTCAAATAATCATAACGGGTGTTACTGAACTGGATAGAGTCTTTTCACTAAGCTGAATCTTATTCTTGTCATTAAGAAGAATCTTGCAGCTAAGCAGAGCCTTTCAACTAAGCAGAATCTTTTAGCAGAACGCGGTCAGCATCAATAATGGTGAAGCCCGATGCATCTTCATTCTTTTCGACTTGCACTAAACCTTTAAAACCAATCTGCGACAGCTTCTTCGCAAGTTGATCTGGTGCTGTTTCAAAAACAACATTCATAAAAGGTAAAGACTCAGTATCAACAAAACCATGCTCGTTAAACAGTTCCATTGCTTGAGATAAATGGTCTGAGTCGGTTAATTCAATAATTTCTACAACTTCTTCCAACAACATTTTCGATTCCATATTCGCCAGAAAGTGACTGACACAAGCCGGTTCTTTTTGCTTGCATACATCCCGATGCCCTAAGACACCCCTTTAGTAGTAGGGAGATCATAACATATTAATAATCGTAAAATATGTTTTATTTTCCCTAAGCTACTGGGAATACTAGAAAAGAATAGAAATTGGTGAAACATAAGCAACACCAATTCATAGTATCGATAACGGTAAACCTGATTTGAGGTGATCAGGCCACCGTTACTTGAGAATCGCCCGTTTCTACAATCGATTCTTGTAACAAGCCAGCATAAATACCATTGTGTGCCACCAACTGTTGATGATTACCTTGCTCAACAATTTCACCCTTTTCCAACACCAAAATCGTATCTGAGTGACGAACGGTACTCAAACGGTGTGCAATCGCAATCACGGTTTTTTCCTTGAAAAGGCGCTGCATTGCTTTTTGAATCAGGTCTTCAGTGATTGAATCTACCGAACTGGTCGCCTCATCAAGCATCATCAATTGACCACCCTGTGCAACCGCTCTAGCGAACGAGATAAGCTGCGTTTGTCCTACAGACAAGTTGGAGCCGTTCTTTTCCAAGTGGAAGTCATAACCTTGTGGCAATTGTTCAATAAACTTATCGGCATAAACATAGCGCGCCGCCTGTTCAACCTCAGTTCTAGATAGATGCGTTTTGCCCAGCGCGATATTGAATTGAATGGTCTCTTCAAATAAGTGCACGTCTTGCATCATCATTGAGAACAAATGAGCAGAGTCTTCACTTGAGATCTGTGACAGCTCTATTCCATTCAACAAAATGCTGCCTTCATAATCTTGGTAGGTTTTAGAGATCAGACGCAGAATCGTCGACTTGCCCGAACCCGTCGAACCCACAAGGGCGATTTGATGCCCTTTCTCCAATACAAACGAGACATTCTTTAGAACGTAGGGAGAGTCGTCTTTGTAGCGGAAGCTTACGTTCTTAAACTCTAGGCTCACAAACTGTTCAAGCTGTTTCTCAACCTTGTTAGATGGCAGCAGGTTACGCCCTTCCTCTTCAGTCGGCTCAACAAACAGTTCTTCAATATGGTCAAACGCTGCAAATGAACTCTGAATCGAAGCGATCTGCGAAGTAAAGTCTCGGATCGGAACAAACACTTTCTCTAAAGTATTGATGAACGCAATCAGCACACCCAAGGTGAGCGCTCCTTCTATCACTTGCTCAGAGCCATACCAGATCATAATCGCGATAGTGATTGAAGTGATGCCGGAGATAAACGAGAACAAAATCGCATCGTATTTATTGATCTTCTTCTGCGCTCTTAAAAACTCATCGGTATAGCCTTGGTAGCGTTGCTCGACTTGCTCTTCCGCTCGGTACATCTGAACGGTTTTCATGCCAAATAAGACTTCTTGTAAAAAGCCAATACCGCGAGCCAACGAAGAACGAGTCACCTTATAGAGTGCACGAAGTCGGTTTCGTACATAAACCGTCAAATACATCACTGGTGGCATAATGATCAATACAATCATCGTTAACTGCCAATCAATAAAGAACATCATCACTAACAGAGCAATGGTATTGATGCTGTCTTTAACTAGCCCGACAACCGACTGAACAAACGTCTCGCCGATGGTTTCCAAATCACTGGTTAATCGTGAAAGCGTTACGCCAATCGGTGTGTTATCAAAATAGCTGCGTGGCAGTTTGAGCACGCGAGCAAACAACACTGAGCGCATGTCAGTTATCGTGTATTGCCCGGTTTTACGTAGGTTGTACGAATAGGTGGTATCCACCACATAGCTCGCCACCAGCACGGCAACGAGATAGAAGACGTACTCGAGCAGACCATCCATATCCCCGTGACTCAGGTGAACATCGATCACTTGAATGATCAGCCAAGGGAACAACAAGCTCGTGATGACAGAAAGAGGAAGCATAGCGATGCCCAGAATCGCAGAGCCTTTGTATTTCTTAGCAAACTTAAAAAAGTGCTTGAGGTACTTGAGATCAACACGTTTTAACATGCTGCTGCCTCCGTTTCATTCTGCTGTAGTTGCCATGTATCGTAATAGTAATCACAGGTTTTCAATAACGTGGCGTGGTCGCCCTTCGCGATCACTTTACCTTCGTTCAACACGATGACTTCATCCATATATTCAAGGGCATTAACGCGGTGTGAAACCACAAGAACCGATTGATTTTCCAAACGTTTAAACAAACCTTCCAAGATCTTACGTTCTGTTTCATAGTCGACAGCCGATAGAACGTTATCCATGATGATCAGGTCGGTGGGTTGCAATAAAGCACGCGCAATACTTAAGCGCTGCTTCTGACCACCTGACAACATGATCCCTTTCTCACCGACTAAGGTTTGATCGCCGTGTTCAAAACGTGTCACATCACTAGCCAACTGGCTGAGCTCTAGCACTTCATCAACCTGACTCTTTGCCAAATCGGTATCTAGGCTACCAAAGCGGATATTGTCTTCGACGGTTGCTGAAAACAGGTAAGGGTCTTGAGTCACGGTTTTCACGTAACGGCGTAAGTCACTGCGTGAGAAGCTAGTGACATCTCTTTCACCAAGGAAAACAGAACCTTGTGGTACATCCAAGTGGTGGTTTAAGCAGTTCACTAATGTCGTTTTACCCGCTCCGATCCCGCCTAACACACCCACTTTCTTACCTGCTGGAATATCAAAGCTGATGTCATCGAGAATCACGCGTTCTTCACCTGAATAGCTGAAGCTGAGGTTGCGAACAGAAAACGTTTTTCCCTTCAGTGATTCAACATCTAGTTCAGTCAGCTTATCTTCATCAAGCTCCGGGACTTTGGCATTAAGAATGGTTTGTGCACTTTGAATACCTACCATGCCACGCTGATAAATGGTCGCGATTCTGCCAAGTTGCATCAATGGCATAGCGAGCAAAACCGAGTAAGTCAGAAAGGCGGTAATCTCACCAAGTGTGAGTTCCTGTCTCATTAACATGTAGCCACCAAGCCCAAGAATGATGATTTTCATCAGGTCATTGGCGTAGTCGAGTACCGGCATAAAGAAGACTTGAATGCGTGTAATTTTAAGGCGGCATTCAAGCAATAACTGGTTCAGCTTTTCAGTTTCGGCTTTCACCCAAGGTGACATCTGCTGGCTCTTAATCAAGTCAATCCCAGACAGGTAACTCATTAGTTGAGCAGACAGGTTTTGTAGACGCTTCATGTGCTCTAAATGCAGCGTTTTCATACGCTTGAAGCCCACACGGAAAATCACAAAAGCGATTGAGATAGGAATAATCGAATACAGTGTGAGTTCTGGCGATATGCGCCACATGTAAAGAGGCGTCAACGACAACGCAAGCAAGGCATTGAAGAACTGCAAGAAGCCGACACCAAACAGCAGTCGAATGCCACTAAGGTCATTGTTGATAATCGAGATCAGTCGACCCGAAGCAAAGCGTTCGTGAAAGCTGCTCGGTAAGCGATTCAACTTTTGTAGAAGTGTACTTTTAAGTGCGGCCTCTGTAATTCGCCCCGGATTAAGCGCATAGATACGAGACAGAATTCTCACCACCACCATGGCAACCGACATCCCGACCACAATCCAAACATAGGTTTGAAGCTGTTGGTGGCCAGTTGAAGAGGCATCATCAATCAAATCTATCGCCAATTGGATATAACGAGGGATCTCTACTTGTAACCAGTTGACGAGAAAGATGAACACAATCGCCAATAAGTACGAGGTGCGATTCATGCGCAGATAATGGGCAATAAACTGTCTTTTATTCATAGTATTCTTTGTTTAGGGCAGGCTCACAGCGAGATTTAACGATATAACCGGGCAGTTAAGCTAGATAGGTTTATCGCTGAGGTAAAGATACATCAAAAACACTTAGTTGACAATATCAACCATATTCAATAATTAGTTTCCGCTATTAAATTTTAGCATTGCTAGAAACAATTTTGCCGCCAAAAGTGGCGGCAAATAAATAGCTTAGCAGGCTAGTATTGATAACGGCTAAAGCATCTCTTTGGCAATCAAATGCAGCAAAAAGGTTTCACGTTCAATACTCATGCCCTTCTTAGGGCTCTCTGCCATGGTCTTTTCGTTATGAGCGATCGCTTCATGGATATTCATCCACACCGGTTTCATCCCGTTTTTCACTTCATAATCTTCGTAAGCCGTTTCACCAAGCTCACGATCGATCTTGCATGAGTAGCAGTAAGAAATCATGTGCATCATGTCTGCATCGTCTTTGTACCAAGGACGAAACTCTTCAAAAATGCCGAACGGCTTGATGCTATGGATATTCTTCGCGCCAGTCTCTTCTTCGAGTTCACGAACCATACCTGCGATCACATCTTCCCCTTCATCCAAACCACCACCAGGAATGGTGTAGTCGTGATAACGCTCTGTATACAGCATCAGAATGTCTTCACCATCTAACACAATGGCACGGGCAGCGTTGCGCTTATAGACCGTTTTATTGTCTAGATGGTCGATATCAGGATGGATGGTTGTTTTTAGGTGTCTCATGATTCTGACTGCTCTACTGAATTTGGCGGCATCATATCATAATCATCAATAGATTCGAGGTTCACAACCGCTAACCAGAACGGATCGGACGGGGATATTCCTACGGTAACTTGAATCCACTTAGCTTGATCTAACACTCAAAAAGTCGTTAAACATGAAGAAATATCAACCTATTTCAATATCTTGACCAAATTAGGACAACCTTTTCTGAAATCTAAAATATACTAATTTCATAGAGCTTCTCATTTGGTTCTGTAGAACTTAACGCATTCGATTATAGAGTTATCACGTAGGAGATAGACATGAAGAAAATTGGTTTGATGGCTGTATGTGCCGTTGTATTAGGCGGTTGTGCAAACGACTATGCAGAATATAGCGAGGGCCAACGTGTTTCAGTCGCTAACCCAGCAGCGGTTTATTGTGTTCAACAAGACGGTGAATTAGACACGGTTACTGAAAACAATCAGCGTACAACTTACTGTGTATTCGATGACGGCGAGCGCATTGAACAGTGGGAGTACTACCGCAATAACCATGAGCAAGATTCAGAAAACCAAAGTTAATCACTGTAAAAAACACATGAGCCTTCTGGCACAATGTTATGGGCGATGATTACGTTCGAGCGGTTAAAAACATCGCTGAAGAAGGCACTGAACTTCTAGCTTTTGGCATCACGAGAAAGAAATAATCACCTATCGCCACCAGCGATGTGTGTGATCCGATTCCGGATCTAAATAACGATTCAATAAAGTCAGGTTAGTATCTAGTAGAGCTAGGTATTCCCTGACTTTTTTTACATCGGTACCCACTGAAGTCTGCTGGATACAGCGCTCCAATGCTGGGAGTAAACTCTCCACAATGTCAAAGTCAGATGAACGTCCAACGAGCTCTTTGGCAGTGACCAATGCTTCCAAAGACAGTCTTTCTGGCTCTCGTCTAACCAACTCTAAATCTCGCTTAAATGCGCCCGCACAAACACCTTCAAGATAAACTCGGTAGGTCGTCAGTACGTCCATCAACAGAAACAATTGCCCCTGAGCACTTTGATGTGGGTATGGCACCGCAACATGAGCCTCCAACCTGCGATCTATTTGCTGCTCTACCCCAAGTGCGGAACACTTCTCGATGAGAACTTTAAGCAAACCTTGCTCGCCCATGAGCGATTGAATCTCGAATATACGTTGTAAATGGTAGTCATTCGAAACGAATGTCACTTGCACACTTTGCCCGCGAGTAAACAGCCCGCTTGCAATCATCTCTGAGGCCAAGTTCTGTATGTTCTCGACAGTGTTGGTCGAGTGCTGCTCGAGCAAAATCGCCCCTAAAGAAAACGGATGTTCACGCTGCTTTTCAAGCTTTCTAAAGTACTGGTGCATCGCGTCGGCTTCAGACAGTGTTTGCCCTTTTGTTAGCCCACCACAAAATGCTACCGCAGTTTGCTGATTCGACTCTTCTACCAAAGGCTCCGCCAGATACTCAACCAAAGCATCAACTCGACTGATTCCTTCATCAGTCAATTTATTCTCATTAAGTCGCTTACCCAGCACAATAAGGAGGTGATTAATGCTCATTTTATGTTCAAGTCTCGTTTTGGGGATTAGATGGAGTGAATTATGTATACAATACTTGTTAACAAAAGTATTTTGAAATTCTTATATGTTGCTCGCAATAATGCTCACTATTGATAGCGACATCTTAGGTAATACAAGAATAAACGTGTCGCTTTACAGCAAACATAGCACGCTCTTGTATTTCATCGCTCTATGCTTGTTAGCACTAGTCGATAAAAGAGCCCTTTCAATCAATGAATACGCTCTATCGCATAACTGTTTCACCCACAGAACAGGTTCACTCAAAGAAGTGCAACTAACCAAATACAAATTTTACACAGAGTTCGTCCATCGAACCGTCTTCACAGGAAGTTACTATGCTGTCTATTTTTGATATCTACAAAATTGGGGTTGGACCATCCAGCTCCCACACAAATGGACCAATGATCGCTGGGTTTAACTTTACCCAAAAAATTGATGCTCAGCTTAAGCAAGTGAAGCGTATTCAAATCGACTTATACGGCTCGTTATCATTGACGGGTATTGGTCACCACACAGACAGAGCGACCTTGTTAGGTTTGCTAGGTAACCGCCCCGACACCATTAAAATCACCAGTGCTAACCAAGCAATGCGTAAGGCGATTGAAGATAAATCTCTATTGGTTAGCGGTAACCATGAAATTTATTTCGATGTAGAAAGCGATCTGCTCTTCCACAAAACTAACCTTCCGTTGCATGAAAATGGCATGACTATCTCTGCCTTTGACGAAAGCGGCAGCCTTCTGGATATGGAAACCTACTACTCGATTGGTGGTGGCTTTATCGCAACCGCTGATGAGCTACAAAACGGCAAACAGGAAGCAGAAACACAAGTTGAGTTCCCTTTCTCTTCCGCTGATCAGTTACTTGAACTATCCGAACAACAAGGACTGAGCCTTGGTGGCTTAATTCTGCGTAACGAAGTGTCTTTCCAAGGTATGGATGTGATTGACCAGAAAGCCGACCAAATTTGGAAGGTGATGTCTCTGTGTATGCAGCGTGGCTTTGACACGGAAGGCATTCTTGATGGCGGTCTAGAAGTCACTCGTCGAGCACCTGCTCTGCTTAAAAAGCTGGAAGCAAATGCCTCGATTGAAAACGATCCAATGGAGATCATGGATTGGATTAACCTATTTGCCTTTGCTGTAAGTGAAGAAAACGCAGCGGGCGGTCAGGTCGTGACATCACCGACCAACGGTGCGGCTGGGGTTATTCCTGCGGTATTAATGTACTACCATCGCTTCATCAAAGAGCTAGACACTAAGCAGCTTAAAGACTTCTTGGCTGTCTCTGGTGCAATCGGCATCTTATACAAAACCAACGCTTCGATTTCTGGCGCAGAGGTAGGTTGTCAGGGTGAAGTCGGCGTTTCTTCATCAATGGCCGCAGCAGGCCTAACTGCCCTACGTGGTGGTAGCAACGAACAGATTTGTATTGCCGCTGAGATCGCGATGGAACACTCACTGGGCATGACATGCGATCCGATCGGCGGACTTGTTCAGGTGCCATGTATCGAACGTAACGCAATGGGTGCAATGAAAGCCATCAATGCATCGCGCATGGCGTTGAAACGTACCAGCAAGTGTCTTATCTCGTTAGACAAGGTTATCGAGACCATGTACCAAACAGGTAAAGACATGAACAAGAAGTACCGTGAAACTTCTCTAGGCGGCCTAGCCGTGATCCACATGGCACCACCTTGTGAATAAAAGACAGGAACACGAGTGGAGAAAGCCTCTATAGAGACAGCATTCTTGTAAACTTAGTTTTCAATATCTCAACAAAGCCAGCCACCAAGCTGGCTTTTTTATTGGCTAAAGCCCAACAGCTAATTGAAAGTGATACTCACTCAAAATAACTTACAGAATGACTACCTCTAACTTTCCCTTTATTAGTTCATTACTTAGCCACAAATGATGATGGCTAAATTTCATACCGCCATGCATCCACTTGCAAAATCTAACGTTGCAAATCTCATTCATGAGAAATATGAATGCACTCATAAGAAAAGATATATCGAGTATAGTTCTGTTTGGGACAGATGTTTCAGTTTATGTATTACTACTAATGATAGTATAATCGGGTAATTACACTACATATTAATACAAACGTGAGAATAAAATAATGTGGAATAGATTAAACAAATCAATGATGTTCTGCCAAATGATGTTCGGACTTTCGTTCTATGGCGTCATGGTGATCTTGACTCGTTTCTTCCTTGAAGATCTGAACTACAATGAAGCCGACACCATGATGGTTGTTGGTGCTTTCTCTGCAATCGGACCGCTATTTGCTATCGCAGGTGGCTTTATCGCCGACAAGTTTTTAGGCGCTTACCGATCTTTAACCATTGCCTTCCTAGGGTTCGCAAGTGGTTACGTTCTACTGGTACTTGGTGCAGCAGCAACCAATGTTCCGATGGCATTATGTGGTATTGCGTTAGCAAGTTATGCACGTGGTTTGATGTCCCCTTCTTACCCAAGTCTTTACAAACGCACGTTCAAAACTCAAGAAGATTTTGAGAACTGCTACCCAATCAACTACTCAGTAAACAATATTGGTGCTCTGTTAGGCCAATACCTGTTCCCAATGCTAGTACTTGTTGTTGGTTTCCACGGTGGTTTCCTTCTTTCAGCGGTGCTAGCCGGTGCTGCGCTTCTGATGATGATCTTTGTTCGCAAAGGCCTTGTTGAAGCAAGTGCTGAAATCGACCAAAAACCAGTAAGCACTAAAAACTGGGCAGCGTTCCTTGGTCTTTCTGCAGCAATGATCGGCTTGGTATTCTTCATGTTCTCTAACATGGATATTGGCCAAAACATCGTGTACGCAATCGGTGGTGCAGCGATCATCTACTTTGTCTCTTTGATGATGAAATCGAAGAAATCAGACATGCTAAAAATGGGGACTATCTTAATCATCACATTCCTGACGACATGTTTCTTCGTGTACTACGGTCAGATGATGACTTCGATGACAATGGTAGCGATCAACACAATGCGTGGCGATCTATTTGGTTTCATCCCTGTCGCACCTGAAGCTTCAATGGCAATGAACCCACTATGGTGTATGGTTGCTGGCCCTATCATCGCGGGTATCTTCTCTAACCTAGAAAAGAAAAACATTAACTTCTCAACTGCAACCAAAGTCGGTTTCTCTTTCATCCTCACGGCTATCGCTTTCGGTATCCTTACGATGGCAGTAACGACAGTTGGTGACGATATTCTGATCCGCCCAGAAGTCTTCCTAGCGATTCACTTCTTCCTAGCATTCGGTGAAGTGATTGTAGGTTCAATGGTTGTAGCCTTCATCCTGTCTGTTGCACCTAAGCACATTGAAAACTTCTCAGTAAGCTTGTTCTCTGTTGCTATCGCACTATCAGGCATTGTTGGCGCGGTATTCTCAACGTCTATTGCACTAGAGAAAGGTCAAGAGATCACACAAGAGATCGTGCAAACGGTTTACGGTGATTACTTCCAAATGCTGACTGTTCTTGCCGTCGTGATGGTAGGTATCGCAATGGCAGCATCGTTCATTATTCGTAAGATGCTAGAAGCTGCGAAAGCCGCTGAAGAAACGATTGAACTAGAGCAAGCAAACAGCTAATTCTGTTCGCTGAGTCAAACCAATCCTAAGAGCCCTTTAGTTTTCTAAAGGGCTCTTTTTGTAGGATCCGTTTCTCAATAGGATCTGTCGTATAAGTTAGGTAGTACATGTGTAAATAAAAGTAAATGATAACTATTAGTATTGAGTGTTTTTTAGTTCAGGATTATGATGTGGAAATCCAAATCTAAGAGAGCCTTATATGAGCAAGCCTAGCCCTATCACATTAACCGTTACTCAAACCTCAACAATTACTCCAAACATGCAGCGCATAACGCTTAGCGGTGAGGGATTAAGTAAATACCCAACAGAATGTGCCGGCGGCTACATCAAGCTTTTATTCTCGCCACTTGGCACGACTGATTTAAGCCAGCTAAACGAAGGTGAGCGCCCAACCATGCGTACCTACACCATTCGTCAGTACAATCCTGTAGAGCAGTGGATTGAAGTTGATTTTGTTCGTCACATCACTAAAGATTTGCAGTGTGGCTTTGCTGCAAGGTGGGCAATGAACGCGAAAGTGGGTGACACTATTTCAGTGGCTGGTCCTGGTTTAATTCAGGGGCTTAACCTAGAGTCAGACTGGTTCTTCTTAGTTGCAGACATGACGTCCCTACCTGCGCTTTCTGCAAAAGTAAAAACGCTCCCAGAAACAGCAACTGGTCACGCTATCATTCAGATCAACTCAGCAGCAGATAAGCAGGTACTTGAGACTCCTCAAGGTATCAAAGTAACCTGGTTGATTGAAGATGAAACCTCAGAGTCACTTTCACAAACCGTGCGCAACACAGAATGGTTAGAAGGTCAGGTTTCAATATGGACAGCGTGTGAATTTGAAAGCATGCGTGAGCTAAGACAATACTTCCGCAACGAAAAAGAAGTCGCGAAAGAGAACATCTACATCAGCAGCTACTGGAAACGTGGTGTCACTGAAGATGGCCACAAAGTGTTGAAACAGCAAGATGCTCAAGATTTAGCGGGGTAAGTCTTTTACTACCTACAGCTTCTTACTAGATAAAGAGAAAACGCCCTTAACGAAGTTTGTTTCGCTAAGGGCGTTTTTTCATTTAACTTAATAGAGATACCTATTCACAAATCCCCAATCACTCAGGCGATCTTTTAAGTCAATGAGATAACTAAGCCAGCAATAATTAGAGATACGCCTACACCGCGAGTCGCGTGCCACTTTTCCTTTAAAAAGTAGATCCCCATCACTACGCCGAAAATGATACTCACTTGCCTAAGAGCAACAACCAAGCTGACATTTTCAGTCATGGTCATCGCAAACAGCACTAAGCCATAGGTCGAAGCCATCATAATGCCTGCAAGCGTGGCTTTCTTTCGCAGTATCCAAGCATTAGTAAACTCGATTCTTTGGTTGGTTACGAATAACCAAACACTCAACGGAATCACAATTGCCCAAAACTGAATGCCTAGGTAGAAAATCGCGGTGTGCTTGTTAGTTATAACTGGTGTGCTCAAAGGATCGAGTAACAGAAGCGCTTCTTTATCAATGATGGAATAGCCCGTGGTACCAATGGCCGCGATTAACGCCCACAGTACGCCAAGGTTGAGATACGCTTTTAACCTAAGATCTGAAAACTTCTTAAGTGGTACAAACAAACAACCCAAGGTAATCAAGGTGAAGCCAAACCATTGATTAGGTGACAGCTCATAGCCTATCAACACCGTGCCTAAACCCACCATCAACACGGGCAGTGCCCGTGCCATTGGGTAAATCACACCGATATCAGCTTGTTTATAGGCCGCGCCTAACCCAATCAAATAGATGATTTGACAGATCCCACTCAAGAAAACCAGTTGCCAAAATGGAAGTAAGATATTTGACAGTCCAACGCTGTGAACATACCAGATCAAGTAAGGCGTCAATATCGCAGCAGCGGCAAAGCCAGAGGCTAAGAAGAAAGACGAGCCCGATCCTTGATTCGATTTACCTAGAACGTTCCAACCCGCGTGAAGCAAAGCCGAAATAGTCACGATGACGATGGCAGAGAATTCCATTTCATTCCTAAATTATAGATGAATTAGCACAACGGCTGACAACAGGTGATAAAAAGGCCTCCGAATAAGAGACCTTTGAACTTTTCAATTGGGCAATCCTGCATAATTGCAGATATGCTAACGTTCTAACGTATGACTAGCGCTCTAGCTGCGCGATTGACTCAATACTGATCGCGTCATGACGCCAATACTCAATATCACAGTCAATCAGATCGCCGTTTTGATTGTAGTTAACACGCTCAACAACCATTGCAGGTGAGCCAGAAGTCGCACGCAGGGCTTGCGCTGTCTCGCCAAGTAAAGACGTTGTGCTCACTCGGTAACGGATCTTCTGATACACCACACCAAAGTGTTCGCGGTAGATGTCCGTCAACGATTTAGACAAGTCATAATCAAGCAAGTTAGGGAACAACTCTGGTCGAATGTAGTTGGTCACATACACAACCGGCCTATCTTCAAGATAACGAACTCTGTCTACTCGATAAACGTCCGAGAAAGGTTGTAACTCAAGAAGCCGAGTCGCCTCCTTGGTTGCTAACATTCCTTTCGCCGCCACCAACTCAGTTTTCGGCTGTCGATTCTGCGATAGAGCCATATTGGTGAAGTTCAGCGTTTGTGTTGGATCGTAACGAAGCGGCTCGGGAGAGATAAACCAACCACGTCGGTCTTCTCGATAAATGCGCCCTTCCGCTTCAAGTGAAGACAAGGCTTCGCGTAAGGTAACTCGAGTCGTATCAAACGATTCAGCCAGCTTACGTTCCGCAGGCAGCTTCTGTCGTGGTGTTAACATCCCCGACTCTATCTGCTCTACGATGACATCTTTGATTTTTACGTACTGCACTTCATTTCCTTTCATTCTTGTTCTTGTCGTCAGCCACTCCTTGGCCAACTGCAATATAAGTGGTTCGCTAGCGTTTACGCCAAGCTTGGGTGCGCTTATCGAATAACTTGTTGATTAGCATATGAATCAACTTCGCACTCGCTGCAGATATCATGATCATCACCGCCATCGCTGCTGCTGCACCGGTTTGACCTGCATCGTCCATATTCAGTACTGATACTGACGCTGGAATCGTATTGGTAGAATACAAGAATACTACCGCAGATGTCGTGGTAAGTGCATTAATAAACAGGTATGTCGCAATATCTAAAATCGCCGGCAGACAAACAGGTAACGTCACCTTAAAGAACAGCTTGTATTGCGGTAAGTTTACCGAAGCCGCTGTTGCTTCAATTTCGGAAGGCAGTTGTTTCAATGCCGTTAACGCCGTCATGTGCCCTACCGTGTAGTAGTGAACCACGGTATTAATCACCAAGAACGCCATCGTGCCATACAAGAAGTTAAGTGGGTTACTCAAATCATTGAAGTAGAAGATATAACCCAAACCCAGCACCATACCCGGAACGGCCATCGGAACAACGCTGAGCATTTGCATCGCTTGACGAACAGGACCGAAGGCGCGACCTTTCTCAATGCAGTATGCACCTAAGAAAATCAGAACAGTACCAATAACCGCAGTCCAAGCACCAAGCGTTAAGGAGTTGAAGAATGGCGCCCAACCATAAGTACTCATTTCTGCGAAGTTGTAGTTGTTTAGCGTCAGCGCTTTGTTCCAAGGCCAGAAGGTGACCATCGAACCGTATATCGCCATGCCCAACACAATAACCACAGCAGCAGAGATGATGGTGCAATAAAGGAAACATAAGCCATCACGTAGTGAACTAGGTTCAGGTTGGTACGCGACAGAACGAGTATCAAACAAGCTCTTTTGTTTCTTTTGAACCCAGCGGTCAACGGTAAACGCAAGCAACGCAGGTAATAGCAGCAAGATACTGGTTACTGCACCCATAGAGAAGTTCTGTTGACCAACCACCTGCTTAAAGATGTCAGTCGATAACACGTTGTAGCTACCACCTATCACCTTTGGCACACCAAAGTCACAAGCCACCAGCGTAAACACAACGATCAGGGTACTGATCAAGCCGTATTTTGCCGCAGGTAACGTCACCATAAAGAAAGTTTTTAACGATGAAGTATTGAGTGCACGTGCTGCCTCATAAAGGCGAGCGTCAGAGGTTCTTAATGAGGTGGTCAGAATCATCAAGGCGTGTGGAAACGTCCAAAATATCAAGCCCAGTGAGATACCAATCAAACCATAAACCGAGTTGCCCCCCAAGACTTCTTTAGCGATACCTTGGTTACCAAATAAGAAGATCAAACTGATTGCAGGAAGCAGTGACGGAGCAAGAATAGGCGCAGAACCCAGTACTTGAAAAAGCCCCTTAAAAGGCATGCATGAACGAGTTAGCGCATAGGCATAACCAAACGCCAAGACACCCACGACTACGGTCACTAGCAATCCAAGCGTGAAGGTATTGCCTACCGACTGCCACAGGCTTTGAGACGCAAAATACGTAGCGAAATTCTGTAAACCTACAAATTCACCGTCTGCGTTCTGAACACTCTTTTTCAACATTGCCCACAGTGGCATCAGGATAAACAACGTCATGACCACAGACAAAAAGGCCAACAGCCCAAATAGAATTACGTTGTCTTTGCTTAACCGAGCCAGAAAAGGTTGTACTCGTCGTTGAATTAGCAGCTTAGATTGCATCATTTGAGTCGATTCCATGATTGATTACGCCGCCTCGTCTTTCATCACTTGCAGGCTTTTCGATGAGTAAGCTCTAAGGCCTTCTTGATCAAACGCCACGTAACGAATATCACTGCGACGCAGCTTCAATCGGTTGAACTCTTTGACGGGTACATCAACGATGATCTCTTTCGCCGTTGAGTCATGTTGCAATTGACACTCAACACGATAAAACGCCCCTAAGAATTCGCTTGATACGATTCTCACTGGCAAGGATTCACTAAAACGATCAACAAACTGGATTTGCTCTGGACGAACGGCAATATCAAAAACATCACCCAGATTTGGCGTGAGATTATCTAAGCCAGGTAACGGCAGCATTGACTCAGCAATACGCATCTTGCCTTGAGCCGCAACAGAAGCTTGAATGAAGTTCATGCTACCAACAAACTCAGCCACAAAACGACTGACAGGTTTTTGGTAGATCTCTTGAGGAGCACCGACCTGCTCGATAACACCATGATTCATCACCACAATTCGGTCTGCCATCGTTAAGGCTTCATCTTGGTCGTGCGTCACCATGATAGTGGTGATACCCAACTTGCGTTGCAGTTGGCAGATCTCGTCACGCAGATGTGTTCTTACCTTCGCATCCAACGCAGACAGCGGTTCATCGAGTAACAACAAGCCTGGAGACAAGGCTAATGCGCGAGCCAGAGCAACACGCTGCTGTTGTCCACCAGATAGCTGATTTGGGTATTTCTGACCAGACGTTGGTAAGCCGATGGTCTCTAACCAAGACTCAACCGTCTCAAGGGCTTCTTTGGTCGACATGCCTTGGTTTTTCAGACCAATCGCAATGTTTTCTTCTACAGTGAGATTTGGAAACAAAGCGTAAGATTGGAACACGATGCCAAAGTCGCGCTTTTCTGGTGGCAAGAAGGTCGTATCATTACCGTTCTGCTCAATGGAACCTGACGTTGGTAAGTCTAGGCCTGCAATCGCACGTAATAAGGTGGTTTTTCCACAGCCAGATGGGCCAAGGAAGCAGACGAACTCGCCTTTATCTATCGATAGGGAGATGTCTTTTAACGCTGTAAATTGGCCAAATTGCTTTACAACGTTTTCAATATTCAAATAAGTTTGGTTGCTCATACTACAGCACTCTCTATATGGTATATACCAAATTTAAACTGAGAATATTGCAGTTGAGTGACAAATTTATAGTAGCTAAATGACAGTTATATTGCAGATATAATAAGCATTAAGGATTGCTATTTGTTCAGCATTAACAGTTCGTTCAACGTTGAAAGCCCTCAGTGACTTGCCCATAAATCACTGAGAGCCTTAATGTAAACTTCTAATTTAAACGCAAGATTAATCTATGATTCAACCTTGTCGGCTTTGCCCGCCGCACCTGCGAGTTTGGATAACTGTTTATCTAGCCACAATGGCGTGTTACCCGAATCTTCCGCGTTCTCTTTTCTTCGTACCGCATCACGCACCATCATCGCACCTACCCAACGAAATGGCTCTGGCGGGAAGTGTCCTAACGGGCCTTTAGTTAAACCGCTTCGTGTCCAAGCATTGTCGATATCGAGCACCATTGCTGACAAAATCTTCCCGCCCATACGGGCTTGAGCAACGCCATTGCCTGAATAACCAAGCCCATAATAGATGTTGCTTTGGCCTTTTAGGTTACCGAAAAATGGCAATCCGGTAACCGAACGATCTGAGCCGCCAGACCAGTTGTAATCGAATTCACTTTGTTCCAATTTAGGGAACAGTTTTTGGAACGATTGATTGAGAATCGGCAGGTAGTTAGTCGTTTGGTTAAACATGCTTTCAACTTGATTGGCAAACGAGAATTTATTGCCGCCTTTGCCCAACATGAGTCGTCCGTCCTGGGTATCTCGGTAGTAGTGGACAAAGATACGCGAATCCACCACCGCCGCCCCTTTCTCTGGGCCAAACTTCTTGAGCTTTTCAGGAATGGGCTTGGTCACCACCATATCTGAAGAGACAACCACAATGCTGCGTTTGAACTCTTTGAAGTGATCGAGCATCCACGCATTGAGTGCCAAAATCACTTTATCCGCAAATACTGACCCGCCTTTGGTTTGAATTCGAGCGGGAGAGCCATAGTCGAGTGATGTCATCTCTGTGTTTTCGTGAATTTCGACACCCAGTTCAAGCGCGACTCGGCGCAAACCTCTAGCCAATAACGCTGGCTGCACACTACCCGCAGCTTCTGAGTAGTAACCCTCAATATGGTGTTCAGATCCCGCTTTATCAGCCAAAGAATTGTCGCACTTCTTCCAGCTATTGATACCCTGCTTAACCAGCTCATTAACAACAGGCTCCATTCCACCCTTTTGAGCTTCATTGGTCGCCGTGTAGTAAGTTCCGCTGCGATATAGATGCGCGTCAATCTTGTGTTCGTTACAGAAGGATTCGATCTCGTATATAACCTTTTCCGATTCCTTAACCAACCATTTCGCTTGTTCTTTTCCATAGAGCTTTTTCAGCGTCGGATACTTGGTTGACCACGTCAGCATGCAACCGCCGTTCGCACCAGAAGCACCGCTACCACATAGGCCTTTTTCAATCACGACAACATGCTTTTCGGGTTGCTGTTGTTTGATTAAAATCGCCGTCCATAAACCCGTATAGCCACCGCCAACAATGGCGATATCACAGTTGACATCTTTTTGGAGCGGCTTAGCCGAATCTAGCCCCGCATTGATGTTGCCGAACTCTTGTTCCAACGCTTGCTTGAACCAATATGAGTAGTGCTTTGTCATTTGTTGTACCTTACTTAAAACCTGAAGGCGTAAAACTAAAAAAGGAAGACCGAAGCCTTCCTTTACTGATTTCTAACTTCTAATGAACTAAATAGTTAAGTAACTGACTAGGTCGTCAGATTAAGATTTTGGCTCTGATTTAGCGTCAAACTTGTCAGACCATGTTTTAAGAACGTCGGCACGTTCGCTGCCCATGCGAGCGAAGTCCATTTTTGCCATGTTCTTTTCTACATTAGGGAAGTTCTCTGCTTTGCCTGTCACATCTTGGTGACCAACAACTGGGTACATTTCGATGTAAAGCTCATTTGCCGCTTTAGAAATAGACCAATCGATAACACGTTGTGCTGCATCAGAAGGCTTAACAAGGCCTACCGCTTCAGATTCCCAGCCGATGCCTTCAGGTGTAATCACTGAAAGTGGAGCGCCTTGAGTTTTCAGCTTAGCGCCACGGCTCGCCATAGAAATACCGATAGCGACTTCACCCATGCCCGCTTGAACACATGGCTTAGAACCTGAGTGCGTGTAGTGAGCAATATTTTGGTCTAGCTTCTGCATGTAGTTCCAACCTTGGTCTTCACCCATGTTTTGTAACCAAGCCGAAACCTGCATGTAGCCCGTACCAGAAGATGCTGGGTTTGGCATAGCAATGTGGCCTTTATAGATAGGCTTCGTTAGGTCATCCCAAGACTTAGGTGCCGGTAGGTTCAATTGCTTAGCCACTACTTCGTTAAAGCAAACTGCATTGAAGAATGCGTCATTGCCATACCAAGCTTGAGTAGACTGTGGGTCGTTAAGGCTAGCGCGTAACGCTTCTACACCTTGAGGCGTATAAGGTTTCAGAATGCCTTCTTCTTTAAGTAGTGCCATTGAAGAACCAGCAAGTCCCCAAACTACCTCAGCGCGAGGGTTGTTTTTCTCGGCCAATAATTTTGCCGTCATGATTCCTGTTGAATCACGAACCCATTTGATGTTGATGTCTGGGTTTTCGCTTTCAAAAGCATTTTTGTACTTCGCTAAGATGTCAGTTTCAAAAGCGGTATAAACCGTCACTTCCTGTGCCGCATAAGCGTTACCAGCTAATAGTGTGACTAATGCTGCAAGTGATCCTTTCATAAAACGGTTTTTCATCATTTTCTCCAGTCAGGCCCAACTCTAGAGTGAGAAGTTGCCAAAATTAAAAATTGCCAAAGTTAAAGTTGTTAAAGCTAGAAGCCCTATCGAGAGGCACCTATATTCAAAAATTCATTCCAGTTGTTGGCACACACCCCCTCACACTGGTATGTACCAGATTTCGATTATTAAGCTAACTGGCTTATGTGACGATTAAATGAACGAAAAATGGCAATTTAAAGATCGAAAACTTTCTCAAGACAAGTGACCATTTTTAATATGAAGCTTTTGTTAAAATGATGTTTGGGCTATTTACGACCGTTTAAATTGGTTGTTAAAGTAACTCTAAATATTGGTATAGTCCAAAATTAAAATCACGAGAGTTGAACATGAGAAACGAATACTTACTGCTGACACCGGGCCCTTTATCTACTTCTGAAACCGTTCGCCAAGCGATGTTAAAAGATTGGTGTACTTGGGATGATGAATACAACAAAGACGTTGTTGAAGTGATTCGTAGCAAGCTAGTGACTTTAGCGACTAAGCAAGCGGGATATACAAGCGTATTAATGCAAGGTAGCGGCACCGCTTCGGTAGAAGCAACAATCGGTAGCGTTATCTCTAACAACGGTAAGCTTCTTGTTGTTGATAACGGTGCGTACGGCGCTCGTATTGCTCAAATCGCAGAATACTTAAACATTCCATGCCATGTCGTTTCCCCAGGTGAAACATCACAGCCTGACTTGAACGAAATGGAAACGGCATTGGCCATGGATTCAGACATTACTCACGTTGCGATTGTGCATTGTGAAACCACGACAGGCATGCTGAATCCAATTGAAGACATTGCCAAATTGGCAAAACAGCACAACAAAACCGTCATTCTCGATGCAATGTCGAGCTTTGGTGGCATCCCTATGGATATCGCTGACTTAGGTGTCGATTACATGATCAGCTCAGCAAACAAGTGTATTCAAGGTGTACCGGGGTTCGGCTTTGTTATTGCGAAGCAATCGGAACTGGAAAAATGCAAAGGCCAGGCTCGTTCATTAAGCCTTGACCTGTTTGACCAATGGTACTGCATGGAAAGCAACCATGGTAAATGGCGCTTCACCTCTCCAACTCATACAGTGCGAGCTTTCTACCAAGCTCTACTTGAATTGGAGCAAGAAGGTGGCATCGAAGCTCGTCATAATCGCTACCAAACCAACCAAACTACCTTGGTTGCAGGTATGCGCTCTCTTGGCTTTGAGCCACTGCTTAATGATGATCTTCATTCACCGATTATCACCTCTTTCTATTCTCCAACTCATAGCGATTACCAATTCAAGGAATTCTATGACCGTTTGAAAGAACAAGGTTTTGTGATTTACTCGGGCAAGGTTTCAAACGCCGACTGCTTCCGAATCGGTAACATCGGTGAAGTGTATCCGTCAGACATTGAAGCTCTAATTGGCGCAATTAAGAATGCTATGTACTGGGACATCAAATAATGACGATGGCCAATCAAGATTCTGTTCTAAAGGCGACACACTTTCGAAGCGAAGGCGATGTGAACACCACGCCAGCGCGTGAGAAATGGAACGAGTCGCTAAACGATGATGCGACTCAAGTAATGTTAAAGCGTGATGCTGACGTGTTTCTTCATCAAGCCATGTCAACGCCTTGCCTAGACACACTTGAAGCAGCCGAAGGCATCTACATTCAAGATGCGACGGGCAAGAAGTACATGGACTTTCACGGCAATAATGTTCACCAGCTAGGTTATGGTCACCCACACATCATCAATAAAGTGACTCAGCAAATGGCTTCATTGCCGTTTTCACCACGTCGCTTTACCAATGAAACAGCCGTTCAATGCGCTGAAAAGCTGACACAGATCTGCGGTGGTGAGTTGAACCGCGTGTTGTTTGCACCGGGTGGTACTTCGGTTATCGGCATGGCACTCAAACTGGCTCGACATGTCACCAACAACTTCAAGGTCGTTTCACTGTGGGACTCATTCCATGGCGCGTCACTGGACGCAATTTCAGTGGGTGGTGAAGCTTGTTTCCGCGAAGGCATGGGCCCGTTAATGGCTGGCGTAGAACGCATTCCACCAGCGGTTTCCTATCGTGGTGCTTTCCCTCTTAATGACTCTTTATCGCTTCGCGGGCAAAACTCAGGCTGTGAGAGTGAGACTGCATGTGATGTGCATTATGCGGATTACCTAGAGTACGTGATTGAAAAAGAAGGCGGTATTGGAGCCTTCATTGCAGAAGCGGTTCGTAACACCGACGTTCAAGTGCCAAGTAAGGCTTATTGGAAGCGCATTCGTGAGATCTGTGACAAACACAACGTCATGTTAATCATCGACGACATCCCAAATGGCATGGGTCGTAGCGGTGAATGGTTCACACACCAAGCGTTTGATATCGAACCTGACATTCTATGTATCGGTAAAGGCTTTGGCGGCGGCTTGGTTCCAATCGCAGCCATGATCACTAAAGACAAATACAACACGGCAGCGCAAGTATCTCTTGGTCACTACACCCACGAAAAAAACCCAATCGGTTGCGCGGCAGCACTCGCCACCATGGAAGTAATTGAACAAGAAAACCTACTTGAAAAAGTACAAGCGGACAGCGTATTCGTGCGTGAACAGCTGCTTCAAATGAAAGAGAAGTACCCAGTCATTGGTGACGTTCGCGGCATCGGCCTGCTCTGGG
The DNA here is from genome assembly GCF_041474575.1 of Vibrio sp. 10N.222.51.C5. Lineage (NCBI taxonomy): Bacteria > Pseudomonadati > Pseudomonadota > Gammaproteobacteria > Vibrionales > Vibrionaceae > Vibrio > Vibrio sp. 10N.222.51.C5. The sequence goes on along the minus strand of NZ_JBFRUJ010000017.1, from coordinate 63,200 downwards.
GGGTGGAATTGGTCACAGATCATATCACCAAAACCCGAGCTTTTGATGAAGCAGAAGCAGTACTTTACCAGTGTCTAAACGATGGCCTGAGTTTCAAGGTGTCACAAGGTAATGTGATTCAGTTGAGCCCACCATTGATCATCATCCGCAGCGAACTACAAGTCGCTCTGTCTGTATTCGAAAAAGCGATAGCCAAAGTCTGCAAAGATTTTGAATACCTTTAATTCTCGAAATCAACATTTAAACCAATAACCTTAAACAACCATTTGTTTCCCAGAACTTTGAACTGGGAGTGACACAAAAATAGGACACTATTATGAACACGACATCACCTATCCAAGCGGTTATCTTTGACTGGGCCGGCACTATCGTTGATTTTGGGTCGTTTGCTCCAACTAGCATCTTCGTTGAAGCATTCAAACAAGGTTTCGACTTTGACATCGACTTAGCTGAAGCTCGTGAACCTATGGGTATCGGTAAATGGGATCACATCCAAGCGGTGGGTCGAATCCCTGCTGTTGATGCTCGTTGGAATGCCCAGTTCGGACGTTCGATGACCAGTGAAGACGTTGATGCGATCTACGCGGCATTCATGCCTCTTCAAAAAGCGAAAGTAGCCGACCACGCAGCGCCAATTTTAAACGCGATTGAAGTAGTAAATAACCTTAAAGAGAAGAACGTAAAAATTGGTTCTTGTTCAGGTTACCCACGAGAAGTGATGGACGTACTGATTCCAGCAGCCGCAGATTATGGTTATCTTCCTGACAACGTAGTAGCGACTGATGACTTACCGCAAGGCGGTCGCCCAGCTCCATTCATGGCACTTAAAAACGTCATTGACCTAGGCGTGACGAGCGTTGCAGCGTGTGTGAAAGTGGATGACGCAGCACCCGGCATTGATGAAGGTCACAACGCAGGCATGTGGACGGTAGGCCTTGTTCTATCAGGTAACGAAGCAGGCTTAACGTATCAAGAATACTTAGACGCAGACGAAGCAACTCTGGCAACGGCGCGTGAAAAAGCAAGCGTGAAGCTGAACAAATCAAACCCTCATTACCTGATCGATACCATTGCAGACTTACCTAGCGTAATTGCAGATATCGAGAAGCGTTTATTGGCGGGTGAGCGTCCGTAAACAAAGTCGAGCTATTACGTGATGTAAAACGTGAAAATACCGCTATAGCTTTAATTCAAATCCCTATCCAATCATGTACTCAACCGAGTTAGACATGGTGGGTGGGGATTTTTGTTTTATAAGCATGATAAAGCGCAAGTTTTTTACTTATTACCCGTAGCGCCACTGGTAAATAGACGAGGCTAGGCTAGGCTATAGCTTAAACATAAACATTCCAACAAATGATAAAATCAACAATAAAGGCATCTTAAATATATAATATTTAACAATTTCATTGACTCCAATACGCAATCAGATTAACAATATAAGTACTGAGAAAGAAACAGGTTCACCTGAACCAACACCTTGATTTACTTATTATAAGCAGTGTCGTAACCCAATAAGTGATCGTTTTACTGGTAAGTTCAGATAAAAATAAGAGTTAATCCAAGGATAAGATTATGAAAAAACTGTCGAAAATCATGTGTGCTGTTGTTGCCGCTTCAGGCCTAGCAGCAGCGCCTTCTATCGCTGCTACAACTTATGTTGGTGCTAAAGTGGGCGTGGGCTGGCTAGACAGCGCATGCGTAAGCGGTGAAAAATGTGATGATGATGCAATCGGTGCTGGCATCTACTCTGGCTACAATTTTAATGACAAGTTTGGTATTGAGCTAAGCTCTGATTTCCTTGGTGATTACAAGACAAGCTTTTCAAAGAACGGCACAACCGCTGCGTTCAGCGATCCACTGATCGCAATCTCACTAACGCCAATGTACCGCCTTCCAGTACAGCAAGAGTTTGACGTATTCTTCAAAGCAGGTCCTGCTTACATCTCGCACGGTGGTGAAGATGACGTTGTACTTTCTGCTGGTATCGGTGTAGAGAAGCAACTTTCTTCTGATTGGGCACTACGCGTTGAGTACCAATACTTTGATGACTTCGACGACAACTACGTTCAAGACCTAAACTCAAACCTACTGTCTGTTGGTGTTAGCTACAACTTCGGTACTGGTAACACAACTGCATCAGCGGCGGCAGCAGCAGCTTCTGCGGCAGCAGTGACACAAGCACCATCTGAGCCAATCACAGAGCCTGCAGTTGTTGTTGAAGAGAAGACAACCGTGGTTGTTACTAAAGCGCAAACTGAGAGCTTCTCTCAAGGTATGTTTGAGACAAACAGTACTGAACTGTCTACAGATGGTAAAATTGCATTAATGCCATTAGTTGAAGTACTTAAAGCTCACCCTCAATCATCAGTTGATGTTGTTGGTCACACAGACTCAACAGGCGCAGCTGAATACAACATGATGATCTCTAAGAAGCGTGCAGCAGCTGTAGCCGCATACATCGAAGAGCAAGGCATTGAAGCAGACCGTATTACAGCGTCAGGTGAAGGCGAAGAGAATCCAATTGCATCAAACGATACAGCTGAAGGTCGTGCTCAAAACCGTCGTGTTGACGCAACGATCCCTGGTTTCGAATACCAAGAAGAAGTACAAGTTGAAGAAGTTATCGTAGAAGCTGCTGAATAATAGCACTCTACCTTAGTTAAAATAATAAGGGCGGAGCACTTTAAAGTGCTCCGCCCTTTTCTTTGTCTGGCTATGCCTAAAAACCGTAAGCGATAAGCCGTAAGCCGTAAGCCGTAAGCCGTAAAGATTAGCCTACCGCCAAGCTGTACAATCAGAAGACTAGACGATTTCCCAGCTGTGAGTCATTTCTACGCCAGCACCTAACATTAGACATACAGAACAGTACTTTTCTAATGAATCCGCACACACCTTAGCGACCTGCTCAGGATCAAGGTTGTCACCAGACACTTCAAAGTGAATGTTAATCACAGTAAAGATTTTTGGTGCTGTTTCACGACGTGTCGTTTCAAGTTTTGCGTTACAGCCTGTGATGTTCTGGCCTGCAGATTTCAAACCATCGACGACATCAACAGAGCTACAACCACCAGCGGCCATAAGGACCATTTCCATTGGGCTTGGCGCGGTTGCACCACCACTGCCATCCATTACTACAGAGTGGCCAGATTGAGATTGACCTAGGAATTTAAAGCCTTCGACCCATTTAACTTCTGCTTGCATGTTGTTCCTTAGATGTACGATAACCGCCATCGCTGTCTATTATTGGATATCAATACTGACACCCTACTACTGGCGGCATTTATGAGCAAGATTTTCTCGGCGACATATTTTTTTGTGAATGATGCAATTTTTTCCATCTAAAACCTGTCTCTATTCGTACATTCAAAATCGAATGAGAAGAACGTCAAGATGAGGTATCTATGAATAAATTATCTAAAATATTGGTATCACTCGTGGTTGCGCTACCACTGATTTCGCTGTTTGTAAGCCAGACTGGCACTGCCAATACAATGGATAAAACAGCTAATTCAGGTAATAGTGAAATCGCGACACTGGCTGGTGGTTGTTTTTGGTGTACAGAATCCGACCTAGAAAAGCTGACAGGCGTCACCGACGTTATCTCTGGGTATTCTGGCGGTGAACTAGAAAACCCAACCTACAAACAAGTATCCTCAGGCAAGTCGGGTCACATCGAAGTGATAAACGTGACTTACAACCCTGATGTTGTTAGCTATGAACAGGTTCTTGACCAATTCTTCAGACACATCGATCCAACCGATGACAAAGGCTCTTTTGTAGACCGAGGCCGTCATTATCGACCGGCTATTTTCTATCATAACCAAGCACAAAAAGATGTTGCTCAGAACTTCATGATGGAGATCGACAAAGCTAATATCTTTGGTGCACCACTAAAAACAGAACTGATAAAATTTGAGAAGTTCTGGCCAGCAGAAGATTACCACCAAGATTATTACAAGAAGAGTAAGGTTCGTTATAACTACTATCGTTACGCTTCAGGTCGTGATCAGTATTTAGATAAAATCTTCGGTGATGATAGAAAGGACAACCCTAAAACACTACGTCAGATCATCGACAGTAAGAATGCGACAGCGAATGCTAAAACATACGTAAAACCGTCTGATGCAGAGATCAAAGCGAAGCTTACAGCACTTCAATACGATGTAACGCAAGAAGACGCTACTGAGCGCCCATTTGACAACAAATACTGGGATAACAAGCAAGAAGGTATTTACGTTGATATCGTTACCGGTGAGCCTTTGTTCTCATCAAAAGACAAATACAAATCAGGTACGGGTTGGCCGAGCTTCACCCAACCAATCAGCGAAGCTTATGTCGTTACAACTACTGACTACAAGCTGCTTTACCCAAGAACAGAGGTTCGCAGTAAGTTTGGCGATTCCCACCTAGGGCATGTATTCAAAGATGGTCCAAAACCAACAGGGTTACGTTACTGCATGAACTCAGCCGCAATGCGCTTTATCCCTGCGGATAAATTAGCAGAAGAAGGCTATGAGGAATACGTTGAGATGTTTGAGGGATAGGCATTCAGCAATTAACGATCAGCCTATGACAACAAAGCCAGCATATCGCTGGCTTTGTTTTTATTTACAGAGCTTTATTTATCAGCCCATGGACCTAATTAACCCGTTAACACCGTGTCTTCAGGGTATTTCAACAAGGAAGGTTCTGGGCGAGCTAGCATATAAGCCAAGGTCAGGGGGCCGATACGTCCAATCACCATAACCACAATCATGATGTATTTACCTGGCTCAGTCAGGTTTGCGGTTAAGCCAGCTGTTAAACCAACCGTTGCAAAGGCAGAAATCACCTCAAACATGACTCGATCAAACGCTGCCTTTTCAGTAAGCATTAACAAAAACATCGCGGTGGTTAATAACGCCCCACTTACCACAATAATGGCCAATGACTTTGTTACCGCTTGCCAAGTCACAGTGCGCTTAAACATCACCACGTGCTTTTTCTGACGGAGGAAGGTCCACGTTGCGACAAAGGCTACTGCAAAGGTCGAAACCTTAATACCACCACCTGTTGAGGTAGAACCTGCACCAATCAACATCAGTACAATCATTACCAGCAACGCAGGCTGTGTGTACTGAGACAAATCCACACTATTAAAGCCAGCAGTACGAGCACTTGCCGACTGAAAAAATGCGGCTAGCCACTGTCCTTGAGTCGATAACCCTTCCATGGTTGCTGAGTTATTTCTTTCTAGCAGCCAGAACAATACCGTACCTACCAACAATAGAGTCGGAGTGGCGGTTAGCATAATCTTGGTGTGTAAATGAAGATGTCGAAAACCTTTACGCCAGTTACTCGATAGGTCGCCGACGACTGTGAAGCCTAGCCCACCGAAAATAAACAAGCCAGCTAAGGTGAAGATCACCAGCGGATCATCAACAAAACTCATCATACTGTCTGAAAACAGTGCAAAACCTGCGTTATTGAATGCAGATATCGCATGAAACAGTGCATAAAAACTGCCCGTTGACCATCCCATCTCAGGTACCCAGCGGAAGCAGAGCAATACAAAACCGATAAATTCAGCCACTAATGCAAAGATGATGATCTTCTTAACCAATTTACGAAGGTTAATCTTACGATCTTGGCCAAGCGCTTCTTTCGCTAGTGCTTGTTGTTTAAGGCTTAACCTAACACCGAACATGTAAAGCAGTACCGCAGATAGAGTCATCTGCCCTAACCCGCCGACTTGCATCAAGAACATCAGTAAGATTTTACCCGCCAAGGTGAAATGCTCACCGGTATCGACAACACCTAATCCTGTCACACTGATCGCCGAGGTTGCTGTAAACAGTGCATCCGTAAAACTTAGGCCTGTCACAGAAAATACAGGCATCGTCAACAATATTGCAGAGGGGATAAGTACGCCTAAGAAGCTCGTAAGGATAATCTTAGGTTCAGAGCCTTTACGTGGCTTTTTATCACTCTTAAGCGTGTAGAAAGTACCTTTTCGTTTTAACGAATTCATACTGTTACCTTATTGCCAATTACCAATTGCGTAGCTTTCTAGATAAGGTCTCTTTCGGCCCAGCGATGATCACCACATCCCCAATTTCTAAACTCATATCCAGTTCTGGAGCTTTAGTGAGGTTCGGCCCTCGCTTGAAGCCAAGTACCTCAACACCATTTTCTTTACACAGCTTAAGATCGCCAAGTTTCTTACCCAACAGTTTAGAACCAATAACAATCTCCGTCATCGCTAAGCCACTGCCAAGGTCGATAAATTCGAGAACGCGTCTGTCCAGCATCTTACGAGCAACACGAATACCCATATCGCGCTCGGGCATGATGATATGGTCAGCACCAATCTTAGAGAGGATCTTGCCGTGGAACTTATCGTTCGCCTTTACCCAAACAGCTTTTGCGCCTGACTCTTTTACCACCAGAGTAGTCAGAATACTGGAATTAACATCAGAGCCAATCGACACCATCACCATGTCGTAATCGTCGAGTCTTAACTCTTTAACTGTCTCCTCGCTTGTGCAGTTCGCAACAATCGCTTGTGAAACAAAAGCCGCCGCTTCTTTCACTCGCTCTTCATCAATATCGACGGCCAGTACCTGTGCCCCTGAACTTTGTAGCTCTTTGCAAACAGACAGACCAAATCGCCCTAAACCGATAACTGCATATTGTTTGTCGCTCATTTGAAATCCTGTTTAGAAATTTTAATTACACGGGATAGCCAAACCTACATTAGTTTCTATCTCAAAAAAAGTTAGTTCTGCAAGAATAAGGTTATACTATTGTCATAATCGCTTGATTTATAAAGGTAGAGAACAACTCGAGTTTCTGCTAATTTCCAATTCATAATTTCTGCGGCAGCACACACAATGAATGAATTCATAACCCAAGTACAAACCTACATCAACCAGAGCCATAGTGATTGGGCAAACAGCGTCCTATTCATCACTATTGCGAGTTTTCTCGCTTGGGTAGCTTGGCGAATTATCCATAATCGCTTAGAAATTCTGGTTCAGAAAACCCCATTCCACTGGGACGATCTACTGCTAGAAGCACTAAAAACCCCTGTCAGCACATTACTTTGGTGTTGGCCTGCTACAGTCTCTATCGGGCTAATACTTCAAGACCAGTTTGGCAATGAAATCAATTGGTTAAAAACGCTTAAACACATATTGATTATCTGTACATTCGTTTGGTTTACCTTACGAATGATCACTAACACTGAAGCCTATGTCTTAGAGCAAAAAACCAGAGACGAAACCACTGTACAAGCGATAGCGAAAGTCGCTCGCTTGTTCTTTATGGTGATGGGCGGCCTAACCATTATGCAGGCATTTGGGCTCAGTCTTTCCGGCTTACTCACCTTTGGTGGTGTTGGTGGCTTGATCGTCGGTTTAGCGGCTAAGGACTTACTGTCGAATTTCTTCGGTGGCATGATGATTTACTTCGACCGCCCTTTTAAAGTCGGTGATTGGATACGTTCTCCCGATCGTCAAATCGAAGGCACTGTCGAACGCATTGGTTGGCGCATGACGATCATCCGCACTTTTGATAAGCGTCCTTTGTACGTGCCAAATTCGGTGTTCAGTAGTATTGTGGTAGAGAATCCATCGAGAATGTTGAATCGTAGAATCAATGAAACCTTTGGTCTTCGTTATCAAGATGCAGACAAATTGGCGCTCATTGTTGATGATGTAAGAACCATGCTCGAGACCCACCCAGATATTGATGCCAAACAGACGTTGATCGTTAACTTTGACAAATTTGGGCCATCAACGCTCAACTTCTTTATCTATACCTTCACAAAAACAGTCAACTGGATCAGGTACCACAAAGTGAAGCAAGACGTTCTGTTACAGGTTCTGGCGATTATTCATAAACACAATGCAGACATCGCGTTCCCAACACAGACACTCAAGATTGACCCTCAAGACTTTTCTAATGTTCAAGATCATAACAGCGTTCAAAGCCTAGGTGATAATCAGAATATTAGCGATCCCAAAGACATGTTGAACTCCCCTAAGGAAGGTCATCGATAGTCATATCCTTCTTGGTTATCGATAAGTAATAAGCGTGAAGCGTGGTAATATGATGGCAGTATTCTAATGCACCTAATTACCACGCTATGATTTTACCTGTCATTCTAGCCGGCGGCTCCGGAAGTCGTCTCTGGCCACTGTCTCGCGAGCTTTACCCTAAGCAATTTCTCAATATTGCCGGCGACCAGTCAATGCTTCAGCACACACTTCAACGCCTGCAAGGCCTTGAAGAGCACTTGATGGATAGTAAATGCGATGCCCCATTCATTATCTGTAATGAAGAGCATCGCTTTATTGCCGCTGAACAAGCTCGATCAGCTAACATTCAACATAGTGGTATTCTGCTAGAGCCAGTCGGTAGAAATACAGCCCCAGCCATTGCGCTTGCCGCCCTAAAGGCTTTAAGTAAACCACCGCTTAATGAACAAAGCGCATCCGACCCTATCTTGTTAGTGCTGGCTGCTGATCATCACATCGCGAAAACCTCTGAATTCCAACAAGCGATTAGTCGTGGTGTTGATTATGCAAAACAAGGCAAGCTGGTGACATTCGGTATAACACCTAGCTCCCCAGAGACTGGCTATGGCTATATCAAGCAGGGAGAGCCTCTTTCCTCCAGTGCTCAAACTGATACTAATGGAACAGAGCAGCCAATCAATCACGCCTTCGCCATAGAATGCTTTGTAGAAAAGCCAGACACAGCAACAGCAGAAGAGTACATCCGCTCAGAACAATACTTATGGAACAGTGGCATGTTCATGTTTAAGGCATCACGCTATGTTGAAGAACTCGCCGAACACCACCCTGAGATAGTAGCGGCTTGTAAACTCGCTCTTGCAACGCAAAATACCGACCTCGACTTTATCCGTATAGACGCTGAAGCATTCAAAAGCAGTCCAAGTGATTCAATCGATTACGCCGTGATGGAAAAGACCTCGCACGCCGCGGTGATCCCGATGGATGTCGGTTGGAACGATATTGGCTCATGGTCCGCGATCTGGGATGTAAGCGAAAAAGATCAGCACAATAACGTCATTGAAGGTGATGTGTTAACCGTCGACTCTCAACACAACTACATCCATGCTGAAAATAAGCTGGTTGCGACGGTAGGTGTCGACAACCTGATTATTGTCGAAACCAAAGACGCTATATTGGTTGCAAATAAAGACAAGGTTCAGGGTGTTAAATCGATTGTCAGTCAACTAAATCAAGCGGGTCGCACAGAACATGTGCATCATCGTGAGGTGTTTAGACCTTGGGGTAAATACGATGTTATCGACCTAGGCAAGCGAGACAAAGTTAAGCGTATCACCGTAAAAGCGGGTCATCAGCTTTCACTTCAGATGCATCATCATAGAGCGGAACATTGGGTAGTAGTAGCTGGCACTGCGAAAGTGACCAACGATGAGAAAACCTATCTCGTCGAAGAAGATCAATCGACTTACATCCCTTTAGGTCACATCCACTGCCTAGAGAACCCAGGGGATCTCCCACTCGAGATGATTGAAGTACAAACAGGCAGTCATTTAAGTGAAGGCGACATCATTCGATATCAAGACAGTTATGGGCGAGACGTGCGCAAGCAACAAGTCCACTCATCAAAGCACAACCAAACGAAATAAAGCAGCGACAAATCGATGAAACCAACATTAGACCTAAACTGCTTTAAGAACAACGATATCCGCGGCGTCATTGGTAAACAAATCAATGAGCCACTCGCCTACCTGCTCGGTAAGGCATTTGGCGAATACGTCCTATCCGCTAAGCCTGAAACCTCACTCGATGGTTTGGCGCAGGTAGTGATTGGTCGTGATAACCGCAAAACCTCCCTGTCATTACAAGAAGCCATGACCAAAGGCTTAATCGAGTCAGGGATTACCGTCATTGATCTAGGTATGACTGGCACTGAAGAGGTCTACTTTGCGACTCGTTACCTAAAAGCGATTGGCGGAATACAAATCACAGCCAGCCACAACCCAATCAATTACAACGGCATGAAAATGGTCGGTGTAGACGCTAGCCCTATCAGTAAAAACAGTGGTTTAGATGAAATCAAACGACGCATTGAAGAACTTAATCAAGAGCTGAACTGCAATTTACCGTTCGTTCATGCACAACCAAGTAACTCTAGTAGATCGAACAGTATTCTTGCTCCGTACGTCGAGCACCTACTCTCGTACATAACCCCATCAAAGCTGTCACCGATGAAGATTGTGGTTAATGCTGGGAACGGTGTTGCAGGACATATCATTGATGCTTTAGATAATAAATTTAACGAACTCGGTGTCCCTATCACCTTCATCAAAGTTCATCATAACCCTGATGGAAACTTCCCAAATGGTATTCCAAACCCTTTGATTAGAGAGAACCAAGCAGCCACTCGAGATACCGTTTTAGAGCATTCTGCCAACCTTGGAATTGCTTGGGATGGAGACTTCGACCGATGCTTTTTCTTTGATGAGCAAGGCGATTACATCGAGGGTTATTACATTGTAGGGTTGCTTGCTGAAGCATTCTTGGTCAAACAGCCTAACACGACTGTATTGCACGATATGCGCATGACCTGGAACACAATTGAAATCGCAAAAACGCATGGTGGAAAAGCGATTGGAATTAAAGCAGGACACGCACTGATCAAAGAGAAGATGCGTGAAACGAATGCCGTCTATGGGGGCGAAATGAGCGCACACCATTATTTTCGTGATTTTGGATATTGCGATTCAGGCATGATTCCTTGGCTATTGGTTATCGAGCTGATGTCGAAAACTCAACAATCTCTTCACCAATTAACGAGTACTAGTATAGATAGATTCCCCTCTTCCGGGGAGATCAATCGAAGAGTCTCAGACCCAGAGCAGGTCATGGCTTGCGTGTTATCGCACTACCAAGATAATGCCGTTGAGATCGATCACACAGACGGAATCAGCATGAATATGGGCTCATGGCGCTTCAACTTAAGAAAGTCCAATACCGAGCCATTAATACGCCTTAACGTTGAAACCAAACAAGATAAAGCTTTACTGTCACTTAAAGTCGACGAGTTACTGTCTTTTCTCATTTAAGAATACAGACACTTCCAGTTTTCAACTAAGATCCACAAAAAAGCCCTTATTAGCTGTTGCTAACTAAGGGCTTTGAATTTTCAGTAGCTTAATCGCTGACTGTAATTAGTCTATTTGTTACGACGAGCTTCAACAGCGTCTGCCAGCTGGCGAAGTACTGTTTCAGTGTCTTCCCAACCAATACACGCATCAGTAACAGATTGGCCGTACGTTGCAGCTTTGCCCTCAACCAGGTCTTGGCGACCTTCAACAAGATGAGATTCAATCATCACACCAAAGATAGCTTTGTCGCCACCAGAAATTTGTGCGCTTACGTCATCAGATACGTTCATTTGACGCTTAAACTGCTTAGAGCTGTTTGCGTGGCTGAAATCGATCATCACTTTTTGTGGAAGACCAGAAGCTGCTAGCTCTTCTTTAATCTTACCAACGTGTTCTGCGCTGTAATTTGGCTCTTTGCCACCACGTAGGATGATATGACAATCAGGGTTACCTGCTGTTTCAACGATAGCTGAGTGACCGTACTTAGTTACTGATAAGAAGTGGTGAGAAGCGCTAGCAGAGCGAATAGCATCTGTTGCAATCTTGATGTTGCCATCAGTACCATTCTTAAATCCAACTGGGCAAGATAGGCCAGAAGCCAGTTCGCGGTGAACTTGAGATTCTGTAGTACGTGCGCCGATTGCACCCCAGCTGATTAGGTCAGCAACGTATTGAGGCGTGATCATGTCTAGGAATTCGCTTGCCGTTGGCATGCCCATGTCAGTTAGGTCCAGCAGTAGCTTACGTCCTAGACGAAGGCCATCATTTAGCTTGAACGTATCGTTCATGTACGGGTCATTTATTAGGCCTTTCCAACCAACAGTTGTACGTGGTTTTTCAAAGTAAACACGCATTACGATTTCAAGGTTATCACCAAGTTCGTCGCGCAACACTTTCAAACGTTTACCGTACTCAAGAGCAGCTTCTGTGTCATGAATAGAACATGGGCCGACAATAACAAGCAAGCGATCATCGCTCTCTTCTAAAATATTGTGGATCGCTTTGCGGCTTTCAAAGGTTGTAGAAGAAGCAACTTCTGTCGCTGGAAACTTTTCTAAAACAGCAACAGGGGGTAATAACTCTTTTACTTTGTTAATTCTTACATCATCAGTCTGGAACATTGCTTACTTCTTCCTTTTTTCTATCCTTGAGCTGAATGTACGTTGTCTCACGTCACTTTCTATCAGCACTAATCTTCTTGTTCCCTGTAACTTAACTAGTAAAAACTCTAGTTTCAATCACTAATTAAAAATAAACGCAATTTTTTTTGTGTTTTATATTTAAAACACCCTGTATACCATTATTTACACGCTATCGATTGCGTATTTTATAGCAAGGTAAGAAGAGCCATTCTTCAAGCTACATCATGCATGTAAAATTGTGTCGAACTCAAAAACAAAAAAGCTCACGTGATCAGCGTGAGCTTTTATTTAATTACATTCTTTTCAATGGCTTGACGACACTATCAAGCCCTTCAATTTTCAGAGCAAGGCACAGTTTCAATAAATCGCCGAGTTCACCAGACGGGAATCCCTTTTTATCAAACCACAGCAAATATTCTTCAGGTAAGTCAATCAGTGTACGACCCGCGTACTTTCCAAATGGCATCTGCATTCGAGCCAACTTAATCAGGTTCTCTTTCTCTAGCATTATTCGGTCTTTACTATGCGTCATCTATGTTGTGTAGAGTATCACCTAAACGTTCAACCCAATAGTTGATCGCGTCTTTGGCATCATCCAGCGAATCAATCATGGTTGAAAAATCTTTGTTACCCGCTTCACGGTCGATGGCAGCAAACAGTGGTGTGCCCTCTTGAGCATCACTGACCAATAACTCTACACTCGCACTCCCAACATTGGTGTGCTCACCAGTCGTGACCTTAGATATGGTTGACATCGCAAGGCCAAACGGCAGGACGCTGCTCGTTACAGCTAAGATCGGATTGGGCGTTTCAACGTTACTCAGAGCGATACTCAAGCGGAGCGTTTTTCCTGTCGGTTCATCGACAATCGTTTTATGAGGCGATATTTTATCTTCCAAGCGCGCAACCATGTGCTCAGTGAGTTCCTGAATCTCTTCCTGATCCAACGAACCTTCTTCTGCTAAAACAAAAATTTGGTCGATCACTACAGAATCGTAGTCATCTAACTTGGATTTCAAACGCTGCGCGTCACGTAGCCCAACCCTTGCCCAAACCAAGTCGACGCCTCCGTCAGGCCCAGCCTGAAAATCTTCGTAGCTGGTAAATTTAGTAGCGGTTCTAATTGGGCCGCCTGCACAACCAAGCAAGAAAATGCTGGTTGCAACAAGCAAAAGGACTTTTAAAGGGTTCATAACGCACTTAGTCAAAATTAAGGAATCTAATTAAGTATGACATACCCTATGTGAAAAGGTTGTAGAAAAAGGGGGTTAAAAATCAGAGCTAACTCTAAAATTAATCATGTTGAACAGTGTGTGCGTACTCTACAATTACCTGATTTCCTTCAATATAAGCATTTTGGATCTCACCATCAACACTCATTCTACTTTTCAGGTAGACCACTTTAGGCCCCGATTCATTGACCTCTTTTAGCGAGGGGAATACATTCCTTGGTTCCAAATGAAGTAAACGACAAAAGTGACTAATGAAAGACATGGTTAATGGAGTCTCCCCTCTTAGCACTCTTGAGAAATCAAGCTGGTTCATGCCTAGCTTTTTTGAAAACTCCATCTGCGTAATTCGCATTCTCGATTTTTGTGACATCCACGTTTGATACAACGCGTCTCTGTCTAGTTCTGTGAATTCCATACCGACTCCTTTATATAATTCATACCAATCAATTTTCCAGTTTTTCATACATGGCTTGTCAGGGTTCGGTTAGTGGAAACCAAAGGTTTGGTTTTGATATGGGGATAACCTTGTTTAATCTGTACAGAGCTATCAGAGCAAATAATGATCCGCCAACAAAGCAACAAACAAGATCATGAGATGATAGATGGAGAACTTAAAGGTCTTCATCGCCATATTGGGCTCATCACGATATTTAAGTAGCCAAGCGTGATAAACAAACCCGCCGTTGAGCACCAATGAAGCGCTCAGATATATCCAGCTGCTCATGCCAACCAATACAGGCAATATACACACGATGCTAAGCAAAAAGGTATACAGAAGAATAGACGTCTTGGTGTATTCGATTCCGTGAGTCACAGGCAACATGGGGATGTTCACTTTGGCATACTCATCACGACGATGAATTGCCAACGCCCAGAAATGAGGAGGCGTCCAAATAAAGATGATCATCACCAACAACCAAGCATTTGAATGCAGCTCGTTGGTGACTGCCGTCCAGCCCAATAACGGTGGCATTGCGCCAGCTATCCCTGCAATTACGATGTTCTGTGGCGTCGCTCGCTTCAAGTACATGGTATAGATGACCGCATAGCCCAATAAACTTGCAAAGGTTAGCCAAGCCGTGAGTTGATTGACCCACACCACTAACGTAGCGAACCCAAATAAGCCGATACCTGCTGCAAAGCTAAACACACGCACACTACTCAGCTCACCGGATGGTAAAGGGCGTCGATTTGTTCGAGTCATCTGGCCGTCGATCTTTTTATCGATCAAATGGTTAAACGCAGCCGCTGAACCTGCCATTAACCCTATCCCAATCATTCCGAACACAGTTTGTTGCAAAGGTAATCCATTCGGCACGGCCAAGCACATCCCAACCAATGCCGTCAGCAACATCAAAGCCACCACTTTAGGCTTGGTCAGCGTTAAATAAACTTTCCAAGTGGCTTTGTTTCTTGCAGCAATTTCGCTACTTAAAGCTATGTCATTGTTGGCTGCTATCTTATGAGTTAAGGCTGCGTCTTGAGCCACCACTTCATACTGTGTTGACGTTCTACTGACCATGATTACCTCCTTGTAATACACTGTTTTTCACCAAGCTCTGACTTGGTTTGCGTTGCCACACGACAAAATTGGTTACAACCATGCTGATGAGCAACATCGCTGCGACTAGGTTATGCAAAACCGCGACTGAAATTGGCAGATGAAACCATACATTACTGATCCCAAGACTGATTTGAGTAAACAAGACTATTGCGACAATCACGCTCAGCTTTTGGTGAGGCGCTTGGCCAAACTTCCATAACTGGTACACGATCATCAGCACCGTTAACGTAGCCACAATAGCCCCGAACCTGTGCATGACATGGATGGTGAGCCTTGCGGGATATCCCAACACACCAAACTCATAGTTATCGTGTCCATGTTGAGCAAAATCGAACGCATTTTTGAAGTCGAGGTAGCTCATCCAGTTACCTTCACAAATAGGCAATTGGGTACACACCAAAGCGGCATAGTTTGACGATGTCCAGCCACCAAGCAGTATCTGCCCAACCACAATGAGTAACCCAAACAACGCCCAAAATTTAAGTGTTGGAGAATAAGAAGCCTCGCCAAAACGGCTTTGGAATTGAGACAAACGGCAGTAGAGCAGACACAACAGTGACAGCAACGTGAACCCCCCCATCAAATGCGCCATAACCACAACGGGCATCAACTTAAGAGTCACCGTCCACATTCCAAGCAAAGCCTGAAAAATCACAGTGGCAGAGATAAGTAATGGAAGACCAACTGGTGTGATGTTCTTTTTAATACACCAAGCTACAACGACAAAGATAAGCAACCCTAATGTTCCTGCAAAGTAGCGATGGATCATCTCTATCCACGCTTTGTCTGCTTCAAGAGCTCGCTCTGGAAATTGCAGATTGGCTTGACTCACCGCTTGGGCATCAGACGGAACGGTGATCTTACCGTAACAACCCGGCCAGTCAGGACAGCCAAGGCCAGCATCAGACAGGCGTGTATAAGCTCCGAGAACAATCACGGTAAGGGTTAACAAGATAGTTAATCTCATCACAAGCATCAGTAAATCAGGGGCTTTATTCTGCATCACTTATCTCCCTATACTTATTCCCTTTCGCTGCTTAAGCTCAAGCATTTGCGCCATCAACTACCCAACTCGTGACAGCTTAAGTAGCTTTCTTAAATCATGAATCATACCTTTGGATTGCCCGACTAACTGCGACGGTTCCGACACGCTTTTGTACTCCATAACCAACTGTCCTAGCGGGTCAATAATGACAATGGAAGCCGGCGAAAACTCGGTGCTTAACTGATCACCACCAGCTAACAAAGATAAATCAGGCTTGTTGAGCGAACCCGACAACGAGTTACCTTCTGAGACGAAAACAACGGCGGTCACTCGCTCTTTGTTTTTCCCTAACGCTAAGTAGCTTTGATTCAAATAATGAAGCTGTTGTTCACACAAGCTTTCGCACTCCATCGGTGCGATATACCCCACAACCCAACCCTCTCCTGCCATGGGTACCGTTACGCCAAAATCCGCTAGTGTAATTCTTGGTTCTACCAATTCGCCTGAGTTAGTGACACCTGACGTATACCAATTCTGATCCAACACAGTTTTGGCGATAATGGCTGGCAAAGCGAAAATTAAAACGAGTCCGATTAATACCAAGCGTCCTTTAGTACGACGGCTTCTGAGCTCAGCCATGTTTGCCTCGGTAATTTCCCTGTTCACTTGTGCTTGAGATTTATCCATCCTTATTCCTCGTGATAGGTGTTGCTTTTAGGTACTGATAGCCAATCAACAACATCAAAAACAAAAGTACCGCAGCCATAACAAACCATTGAAATGAGTAACCAAAATGCTTCTCAGACCTCATCGCCGTTGGACGCCATAACATTTCATAGGGCCATGAATCTAAACTCTGAGGTTGGAAGACAAAGGGCAGCACTTCTTTTCCTGTATACTGTGATAACGCTGCTATGTTTAGGTTTTGGATTCTATTCGGTGTCGTATTTTCTAAACCCAACTCATGACTTAAAGGATTAATTGAGCGTGTATACAAGCGCCCTGACATTTTGGTTGGTACAGTGATACTTCCTAATTGCGGTAGTTCTCTTCTGTCATTACTTGCCGGAACAAACCCAAGATCGATCAACAACTGTTTTTCAGCCACTAAGGACTGGTTTCCATCTTCAAAGCGAACCTCACCCAACATGTAAATCACATACCCTACCGTTCCTTGGCTTATCTGGTTGTCTAACAAGAGCATCAAGCCGCTCGTATTGACTAATTCAACATCAGCCTTTAACCCGTTTAGGGTTTGAGGATTTAATGACTCTTGACCAGATAAATCCAGCTCTCGCAACTCAGAAATAACGACACCTAAAGGTTGTGACGAGAGATGTGCTCTCTCAGCTAATTGCTGTTCATAACGTAATTTCTCGTTACCACGATCGAGTTGCCACAAACCTAACTTGATTAAAGCGCCGACTGAAACCACAGTTAAAACAACCGCTATCCAAAAACCTTTACTGCGGAACTTGTGTTCATCATCAATCAATCGGTTTGGAGTTATCACTATGGCGTCATCTACCTTTGTTCTGTTATTTAAAGTCGTCTTGGTCGCTTTGCTGTTTTTTATCGCTTTCAATTTGATGAAAGGCCTAATCCAAATCACCTCGGGCAAACACAATGGAAAAAGGCTCAGTCACTTCTTGGGGCGTCGTGTCATGTGGTCAGCCGTTGTCGTGCTACTTTTATTACTTGCTTTGGGATCAGGAGTGATAACTCCTAACCCTCGCCCCTATTAATCCCCGATAGGCTAAGCAGTTAAAGCACATAGACAAATACAAACAGGCCTAACCAAACCACATCAACAAAGTGCCAATACCAACTGCCCGCTTGGAACGCAAAGTGGTCTTTCGGAGTGAAGTGGTCTTTCGCAACCCTTGCCAGCAACACAATCAAAAAGATCGTCCCTAAACAGACATGTAAGCCATGAAACCCAGTAAGCAAAAAGAAGGTATTACCGTAGATGCCAGACTGAAGTGTCAGCCCCATCTCTTGATAAGCGTGAAGATACTCTTCAACTTGGAAGAACAGGAAGAAGCCAGCCAGAACAATGGTTATCTCCAACCACACGATCAAAGCCATACGCTTATTTTGTTCAAGACTGATATGTGCCATGTGCAGCGTCACAGAGGAAAGCAGCAGAATAATGGTGTTCTTAAGCGGGATACCTTGCCAAGGCATGGCTTGTGTCGTTACGCCATCAGGGGTCGTCGTTAGTGGCCAAATTGATTGGAACATCGGCCACAATACTTCATGGGTCATTTCATTATTGCCCGCACCACCAATCCAAGGCACAGAAATCATTCGAGCATAGAAAAGCGCGCCAAAGAAAGCGCCAAAGAACATGATTTCGGAAAAGATGAACCAACTCATTCCTTGTCTAAAAGAACGAGAAATCTGCTCAGAATAGAGACCACTCAATGATTCTGTGATCACATTGCTAAACCAACCTGCGAGCATGTAAAGCAGCACAGCAAACCCGACTAACAACACCGCTTTGCCAAACACACCACCTGCGGCGTCGGTACCCATGTTTTGCACCGTCAAGCCAGCGCCAACCGCGACCAAAAACAGTGCTACAGCACCCACCAATGGCCAGTGACTTTGATGTGGAACGAAATACACTTCCTTTTTAGAACTCATCGCTCAACTCCTTATGTTGATACTGGTTCTGTAAATTCCTAGTTACTTGCGAGTACGTTAGGCTCAGATTTATTGGCCGCAGCACCCACCTCATTCGTGATATTGAATAATGTGTAAGAGAGCGTCAGCGTATGTATCGATTCTGGAATATCTGGCTCAATGTAAAATATCAAACCCATTTCTGCGCTCTTGTGCCCGTCCAATGGCTGCTGATTAAAGCAAAAGCATTCCATCTTATTGAAGTAGGTTGCCCCCATACCTGGAGAAACCGACGGTACGGCTTGGCCAACCAATGAGGCTCCAGAAAGGTTTTTGGCAATGTAGTTAGTTTGAACCACCTCACCAGGATGAACCTCTAACACTCGAACTTCAGGCGAAAACTGCCATGGCATATCTGGCTTGATGTGGGACATGAATTCGACTCGAACCGTACGAGAGTAGTCTGGCTGCATTCCCTGAGGTTGCACCGCTGAAACAGTATTAGTTTTGCCATTGATGCCTAAGGCCTCACACATGACATCGTAGAGCGGCACCAAAGCGAAACCGAAGCAAAACATCGCAACCACGCTCAACACCAAGTAGCCCGTCAGCTTTTTGGTCGATCGCTTATTAGACAGGCGCTTAGGTTGTTTTTTATCTTGATTGGGATCGCTTTGCTTATCACTCATGGTTCTGCCCTCTAATCCACTTTCGGCGGATGGGTAAAGGTGTGGTGAGGCGCAGGGCTTGGTACTGTCCATTCAAGACCTTCAGCTCTATCCCAAGGCTTACTTGGCGCAGGCTCTCCCCCTCTTACGCACTTAATCGCTAGCCATAAGAAAATTAGCTGAGACAACCCAAACGCAAAACCACCAATCGACACGACTTGGTTAACGTCAGCAAACTGAATCGCATAATCAGGAATACGACGCGGCATACCCGCTAACCCTAAAAAGTGCATCGGGAAAAACAGTACATTAACTGAAATCACCGACGTCCAGAAATGCCACAGGCTGAGCTTGTGGTCGTACATATGTCCGGTCCACTTAGGCAGCCAATAATAGGCAGCAGCCATAATCGAGAACACGGCACCGGTTACCAGAACATAATGGAAGTGAGCCACAACAAAATAAGTATCGTGGTATTGGAAATCAGCTGGCACGATAGCGAGCATCAATCCAGATAACCCGCCAATCGTAAACAAAACAATGAAGGCAATCGCAAACAGCATTGGTGTTTCAAAGGTCAAAGCACCCCGCCACATGGTCGCTACCCAGTTGAAGACTTTCACACCGGTCGGCACCGCTATCAACATGGTGCAATACATGAAGAACAGTTCGGCAAATACTGGCATACCCGTGGTGAACATGTGGTGTGCCCAAACCAAAAATGACAACAGTGCGATACTACAGGTCGCATAAACCATCGAGTGATAACCAAACAGGCGCTTACCACTGAATGCAGGGATGATGGCTGAGACAATACCAAAAGACGGCAAGATCATGATGTATACTTCGGGGTGCCCAAAGAACCAGAATATGTGCTGGAACATGACGGGATCACCACCACCAGCGGCATCAAAGAAACTAGTCCCAAAATATTTGTCAGTCAGTACCATGGTCACCGCACCCGCGAGCACGGGCATCACGGCTATCAGCAAGAAAGCGGTAATTAACCAAGTCCATACGAACATCGGTAGCTTGAACCAAGTCATGCCCGGTGCGCGCATGTTCACTATGGTTACGATCACGTTAATCGCCCCCATGATCGAACTGATCCCCATAATATGAACTGAGAATACGAATAGCGCGGTACTGTCTGGCCCATAAGTTGTCGAGAGTGGCGCATAAAAGGTCCAACCAAAGCTCGGGCCGCCCCCTTCTGTAAACAAAGATCCGATTAAGATTAGAAACGCAAAAGGCAAGATCCAGAAACTGAGGTTGTTCATTCTCGGCAGTGCCATATCTGGTGCACCGATCATCATCGGAATCATCCAGTTAGCCAAACCCGTAAATGCAGGCATTACGGCACCAAATACCATGATTAAACCATGGACTGTAGTCATCTGATTGAAGAAATCTGGCTCAACAAGTTGTAAACCCGGTTGGAACAGCTCCGCACGGATCACCATCGCCATGGCGCCGCCCGTTAAGAACATTGCAAAGCTGAACCACAAATAAAGTGTACCAATGTCTTTATGATTGGTTGAATACAGCCAACGAGCCCAGCCTTTAGGTGCCGCATGAGAATCGTGATCATCAACAGGCAAATCATTATTGCCCAAGGTGCCTTCCACAGAATGGCTCAGTACTTGATCTTCTGCTGGAGCCGATTTCACCGGCTTATTGATTGGTGAACTCATAACTGATCCTTAGCATCATTTTGTGCATCATCCGTTGAGCTTTCAGAACTGCCTTCTTGCTTCGCCTTATAAGCGTTGATATCTGAGGCCTGAACAATATCGCCGGTATCATTACCCCAAGCGTTTCGTTGATAAGTTACTACCGCTGCGATCTCTTTCTCGGTTAACTGATTATCGAATGCTTGCATCGCCGTACCGCCACGACCATAAACAATTGTGTCGATATGAACATCCACATCACCAAGGGCAATAGGACTTCCTTTGATGGCAGGGAATGCTCCAGGAATGCCCTCACCGTTTGCTTGGTGACAAACCGCACATCGAGTTTTGTAAACCTCTTCACCGATGGTATTCAACTCCGCCAAGGAAAGTGACGCATCTAATGCATCTTTTGCGGCTTGTTGTTCGGCTATCGCTAACTCTTTCTGCTCCGCTAGCCATGCGTCAAACTCATCTTCTTCCATGGCATGCACCACGATCGGCATGAAACCATGGGCACGACCACACAACTCTGCACACTGCCCTCGGTAAACACCAGGCTCATCTATCTTAGTCCAAGCCTCATTAATAAAGCCCGGAATGGTATCTTTCTTAACGGCGAATGCTGGCACCCACCATGAGTGAATCACATCATCGGAAGTCATCAAGAAACGGACTTTACGGTCAACAGGCAGTACCAGCGGCTTATCAACTTCTAGCAGGTAATGCGCGCCTTTCACTTCGAGGCCTTCAATCTCTTTGTCACTGGTCGCTAGAAGGCTGAAAAATTCGACGTCTTCACCAAAATAGCTGTAATGCCATTTCCATTGTGACCCGGTGATTTTAACGGTCAGATCTGATTGGGAGGTATCTTCCATCGCTATTAAGGTTTTGGTGGCGGGTATCGCCATAGCGATGAGAATGATGATAGGGATGATGGTCCAAAGAATTTCGACTTTCGTGCTTTCGTGAAAATGGGCAGCAACTGCGCCCTTCGATTTCCTGTGCCTCAAAATCGAATAAAACATCACACCAAAAACAACAAAGGCAATCGCACAACAGATGTAGAAGATCAGCATATGAAGTTCATACACCTTACCACTGATCTCAGTGACGCCTTGAGTCATGTTGTAATCACTGCTAGCGTGCACTAAAGGCGATACTAAAAGCACAACAAAACTCTTCAAAAGCCACGCTAGCCTAACCAGTAATCTTTTCAAAAGATCTCTCCTTGTCCTTCCTAATTGGATACTTGCGACCTAAATGTCGTTGCGAACTGGACAACATTCATTGTTATTCCGGCTACACATGAAAAGGCTGAATCTCAATCTACAACTCACATGGAACTAGCCTGTGAGCAGACTACTGACCTCATATAAACCCAAGAACTAATACGGTTCAAAAGCGTTGGAGGTTTCCATGAAAGATTCAAAAACGGCGAATTTGTTAAATTTTGTTATATTTATGTAAAAGGCTAGTTAGTGATATCCAATTATTCAAGGTAAGTTTACTTACTAAACAGTCAATTATTTGAAGTGGCTTAATCTACGTGCCCTCTTGCCGTTGGAATTTATTTTATATCGAGTTTTACGATTGCCTCCATGGAAATGAGAATTAATATCACTTAAATTAAATCAACGGTAAGTCATACAGACATTAATAGGTTTAGTGATTATGCAAGATGCAATGAATTGGTTAGCGAGAGACCCAGACCCAAGAACTCGTGAAGAACTTCAACACCTCATCGATGAGGGAATGCACGACGAACTTGAAGATCGTTTTACCCAACGATTAGAGTTCGGAACAGCAGGACTTAGAGGCAAAGTTGGATGCGGGCCAAATCGAATGAACCGTTTAGTCATACAGGAAACAGCAACTGGACTCGGCCACTACTTAATCGAACATGTCGCTAATGCGACCATTCGCGGTGTGATCGTCGGTTATGACGGCCGTTTAGATTCAAAGCAGTTCGCGATTGATACCGCTTCCGTACTCACGGCTTTAGGCATTAAGGTTTACCTAACCTCTAACGTCGCGGCTACCCCTATCGTTGCCTTTGGCATTGAACACTTCAACGCCGCCGCTGCTGTTGTGGTGACGGCCAGTCACAACCCGCCGGAATACAATGGTTTCAAAGTGTACTGGGAGAATGGCGCTCAAATCATTCCTCCTCACGATGCAGGCATTGCCGCTGAAATCGATATCGCATCAACTAAGCCGCTCCCTTTAATGAGCTTAAGTGATGCTGAAACACAAGGTAAGTTGGTGTGGTTGACTGAAGGCTATTATCAAACGTACCGCGCTGCGATCAATCAGAGCCCATACGTGAGTAAAGAGATCGAATCGGCGAACACCACCATCACCTATACCGCAATGCATGGTGTCGGCGCACAAATGGCTGAGGATCTACTTCATGATTCTGGTTTCCATAAGGTATTCAGCGTTGCAGAACAAAGAGAGCCCGATGGTAACTTCCCGACCGTCAACTTCCCGAATCCGGAAGAAAAAGGCGCGATGGATCTGGTGGTTAACCTAGCCAAAAGTGTCGATGCCGACATTGCTTGTGCCAACGATCCAGATGCAGACCGATTTGCGGTTGCAGTGAGAACAGATGATGGCTCTTACAAAATGCTAACAGGTGACCAAGTCGGCGTGCTATTCGCTCATTATCTACTCTCAAAGCCGCATACCAAAAACCAATTAGTTGGTAACAGTATCGTATCTTCAACCTTACTTGAAAAAGTGGCTCAATCTCATGGTGCGACTTATTTCCAAACGCTGACAGGTTTTAAATGGTTGGCGAATATTGGCATGCAATTAGAAGATGATCAGAACGAGTTCTTGTTTGCCTATGAAGAAGCGCTAGGCTACACAATTGGTACTCAAGTACGGGACAAGGATGGGCTGTCTGCCATCGTTGTTTTCGCTCAACTGATTGAAGAGCTCAAATCTCAAGGTCGAACGGTCTGGGATCTTCTTGCTCAGGTATCGTTGGAACATGGTGTACACACCAACGCACAACGCAGTATCGCGCTTGACCCAGATTCACCATCGATTGGTTCTAAGCTCCGCTCGGCACAGCCTAAAGCAATCAACGGTGTCGCTATCTCTGTAATTGAAGATTTGCAGCCTTCTTTACGCTTCGTCATTGGAGGCAATACTGAAGCCATTAACCTGCCTGCAAGTGACGTACTCATCTATCATCTCGAAGATGGTTCACGCATTATCGTAAGACCTTCCGGTACTGAGCCAAAAGTTAAGGTCTACTATGAGACGGTGACAAAATTTGAAGGGACAGAAACCTACGAAGACACTCGCCTGCGCGGTGAGAAGTACATGGAGAAACTGATTGAACAACACCAACAAGAGTTGAATTCATAGCGATTTAGCGCGTTCAACATGTAACGGTTAAATATAAAAAATGGACGCTCGTAGCGTCCATTTTTGTCTCAGCGGCTAACCACGAGAAGATGTCTGATTTGATTCGTCTACGAAGTAAAGAAAGAAGACAACATCCAGATAGCTAACACGATGAAAACTCCGCCCATGACTTTCTGCTGATAAGTGCGAAACTTAGCATTTTCGACTAGAGACTTACCAATCGTACCGACCAACGCTACTAGTAAGAAATTGAACGTTAAACCTAAGACATTCAGTAGCAAACCAAGCACTAACATTTGCTCGCCCGAAGTCGCTTCAATATTCGTTGATACAAACTGAGGTAAAAACATCACGAAAAATACCAAGGCTTTAGGGTTAAGCAGGTTGCTGATCAGCGCTCGTTGATAATAGGCTTTTGCAGCAAAATTATCGTTTAACTCCGGCGCATTACCCTGCTCTGTTCGCAGGCAATCCCAACCCATCTTCAACAAGTACGCGCCGCCTAACAAATGGAGAGCTTTAAGCGCTATTGGGCTCATTGCGATCAACGCTGATACACCCATGGCCGCTAATACTGTCAGAATGATTCCAGAAGTCGCATTACCTAGGCTTGCAAACACGCCGACCTTACGGCCATAGCTCATGCTTGAACTCGCAATCAGTAACATATCAGGGCCAGGTAAAAGAAGAAGTGCAACAACGGCAGTCAGGTAGACAGGTAAAATGGTTAAGTCGATCATGAGGGTCAGCATTGATAAAAACGGAGGCGGATTTTATATCAATTATTAACACCCTTCCAGATGCAATCAGTTGTTCGACGTTTATTTAATCGAATTAAAAACCAACATTAAGCGACAAAGCCAATTTATTAACTAAATAGAAAAGACTAATTAACTTGCTAACCATTCGATCTCAATCAATGTCGTATCGCCACACTTTAGGCGACCAAGGAAGATATCGCCTCGATGTACGGCCCCAACACCTTTTGGCGTACCTGTCATCACAACATCGCCGTCTAGTAAGGTGGTATAAGAAGACAGCTCTTCTAGGATAGTTTTTGGAGAGTAAAGCATCTGCTCAACATGTCCTTTCTGAACACGAACACAGTTAATAAATAATTCTAGGTTTAAGTCAGAGAGATCAAAATTATCAACGGGAACAAAGCGACTAAAGACAGCGGAACCATCAAAGGCTTTGGCACGCTCCCAAGGTAAACCTTTGGCTTTTAAACTGCTTTGCAACTCACGCTTGGTAAGGTCTAAGCCGAATCCCACAGCAGAGTATTCACCGTTTTCAACAATAAAACAGATCTCTGCTTCGTAGTGCAGCGCTTCTTGATGAAACGAAGAAAGAGAGGAAGTCACGCTGGTGCTTGGTTTATTAAACACCACCATAGAGTCAGGGATCGCGTTGTTAAGTTCTTCAATGTGATCGACATAGTTACGCCCAACACACAGTACTTTTGTTGGGGTTGCTGTTCGTCTCGAATTCATCAGCTGTTCCTGATCGACAACACTGCTCATAGTTTATCCCTGAACTATTTTTAGAGAACAGAGTTTAGCGCATCATAAAATGAGAGTCTTCGACAAGATGATTACCGATCTCTAAATTCTGATCTTTAGCTCAATTAAATGATTTAAATACTTTTATCCGAAGATCGCGACATATAAGAACTGATGACAAGAGCCATAGCTACGTAGATAAAATGAATAGTTGGGGAGCATGAAGGAAAAGCTAAAACAGATACGTATAGAACGAAAGAAGCCCTCTCAAACCAAAAGGCTTGAGAGGGCTTAGCATGGTGTCTAGGACAGTATCCTAAAAGGTAAGTTTAAGGAGTAAACACTATGCTAAATTAGTCTGCGACTTATAGGTAGTAACGAGCACCAAGTAGCCACTGGTCGTCAGCTTTTTCTTTGTACACGCCAGAACCTTGTAGGTCGAACTGGTAACCAGCAAAGCCTACGAACTGAGATGTGAAGTTGTATTCAGCTTGTAGAGCTGTTGTAGAGAATACTGTTTCGCTCTTCTTGTCGTCTTCTACCGCTTCGTAGTTAACGCTTAAGTTCAGGCTGTTAGAAAGTGCGTAAGAAGCAAGTAATTCAACTGCAACTGTCTCTTCTAAAGCAACACCAGCGCTTGAGTTCATGTAGTTATTCATAGCATAAACACCAGCTAAGAATAGACCTTCAGAACCGTAAGAACCGTAAGTAGCACTCACTACGTTAGAATCAGCGGTTTTAGAACCACCGCCAATGTTACCAAATGTAACATCACCAGTGTTGTATGCGTAGTTTGCTGTGAAATCAGCAATTGCGTAGTTCAATGCAATTTGAGCACGGTTACCGTATTTGTTTGTGTTTGTATCTGAAACTTTATCAGTCTTGCGGCCTTGCCATGCAACACCTACGTTTAGAGAACCAGCGTTACCAAAATCGATAGCATTGCCGTAACTCACCATCTCTTCGCCACGACCAGTACCTAGGTTACCGTGATCGTCGTAGATGAAGTCATTCGCGAATGCGATTGGCATATCTGCAACACCAGCAACGTTGTAGTAAGGTGCCCATTGAGTACCTACTGCTGCACGGCCATAATCGTCGTGAGAAAGGCCAACGTAACCAAGACGAGTTGTGAATGACTGATCACCACCGTCTAGCATGTTTAGCGCCCATTCACCTTTAGCATCAGCAGTAAAGCCGTTACCAAGTTCATGAGTTGCACCGAAGTTGATACGTGGAGAAACAGTTTCTACACCGATGTCGTCGCTGTTAAGGCGGTCATCGCTGTTTACATCACCAACTGCAACTGAAACGTGGCCGCCAACAGAGAATGTTGTGCCGTCTTCGTTGTAAAGTTCTACTGCAACTGCCTGTGTACCAAATACTGCACCAGAAATTGCTAGCGCTAAAAGTTTCTTATTCATTTGTCATGTCCATTATGTAACTGGGTGAGTTATTCACTAACAACCTCGTGCTTACGGAGAAGTTGTTACCTGCATTTAACAAGTAGGCAAACCCTAATATACGAATGACAAGAAAGTTGCATTAAAATATATAAAATAAAAAAAATCGCACTATAAAAAACAAAAATACCCTTTAAAACAGTTGATTAACACGACAATTGCTGGGACCTCCTTTCATTCTTTGAGATAAATACTTTGATTATTTTTGATTTTATAATCACTAAAAAAGCATTAAAAATCTAAACCCAAGGTAACTCATCAGACCATCGAGAGGCTCGCCTTTGCCTTTGAAACATTTTGTAACACGTAGAGCTCAGCTGAAATATTTAGCTTTGTGAAACAAATCCCAATATGAGCTAGGAAAAATCGTTCAATAGAAAGTTCATTAGAGAAAAACAAAAAAAGGGCAACCAATCAGCGACTGGTTGCCCTTCATAACTCATCATTGAACTCTTATTTGAAGCAAACCTCAGCCCAACGAGCTAAACCTGCAGTTACTGAACCGAAGTAATTACCACTCACAATCGGTACATTCGGCACAGCTTGTTGTACGGCTTCACGAAGTATCGGTGAACGAGCGGAACCACCCGTCATGTAGATTACGTCTGGCTTTTTCTGGCCTTGTTGAATCGCTTCTTTAACCAACTCAATCATCTTAGACTTTGGTGTTTCAATCGCTTCAACCATCTGTTCGACTGAGATATCTACCTCGACTAGTTCAGAGGCAACATTAATCGCAGCACGATATTGAGGGGATTCTGCCAGCGCAATCTTGGCCTCTTCCGCTCTACGCACAATACCGTAACCCAAAGTGTCGTGATAAACCTTCATCAAACGTTCTAGCTTTTGAGGCTCTGACGCTTCTTTACGAAGTAATTTTAATGCCGCTAGATTTTCTCTTGAATAGAAGTTCTTTTGAGCTTCAACATTATTAATCGCAATTGGGTTCCAGAATTGAGTCAGTGGCATATCAATACCCGAAATGCCTTTGCTGCCCATACCAAAAGGTGACATCAGTTGTTTGAATGCAAGATAGATATCGAGGTCATTCCCCCCTACCCTTTGCCCACTGTGTGCCAACAAGCTCTGGGTACGATCCGCTTTACCAGACCACGTTGGTCCCATTTCTAATAATGAGCAATCGGTGGTACCACCGCCAATATCAACAACCAATACTGTTTGGTTTTCAGTTAATGTGCTTTCGTAATCAAGGCCTGCGGCTACGGGCTCAAATTGAAAAGCGATATCAAGGAAACCGGCACGCTTAGCTGCGCGAGACAGTATGTCTTCAGCTTGTCTGTTCGCCTCTTCACCACCTCGACCGTGGAAGTTAATTGGTCGGCCGATAACAGCTTGCTTGATCTGCTCTTGAGTCGTGAGTTCGGCTTGATTCTTGATATTTGCCATCATGGCGCACACTAAATCTTCGAAAAAGCTCACCTGCACATCATGCAGTCCACTCGCGCCAAGGAAAGATTTAGGGGACTTAACATAATAAACATCGCGAGGGTCTTCTAAATATAAGTCCAACGCAGCCTGACCAAATGCCATGTCTTCTGGCACTAAGTCGATACTCTCTTCTCTGTTCAGCGCAATCGCACGTCGTAGTACTTGCTCACCGATCGCATCACTCGGCTTGATATTCAAGTGGCGGAATAGATGTTCAGAAACACTCTCACGAGTAGGCGCAAACACGGTTGAGGGAATATAGTGGTTGTTACCTTCTAGCGGTAACAGGCTTGGCTCTCCATTAACCATCGCCGCGACAGAACAGTTCGCTGTTCCATAATCAAATCCAATAAACATAATATCCCCCCACTCAACAAAAGGGGCGAGATGCTACATGAAAAGCCTAAAAATTACGAGGTCATTTCTAAATTTAACTGAGTAATTTCTTAGCTTAACGGCTCTTCAAGAAGAAACAAATATGCTACATTTCAGCCCAAATGAATCACAGGTTAGAGAAATGAAAACACCTTGCCGAGCGGCTTGTAAAAATAATGGCGGAATGTGTAGTGGCTGCTTTCGAACAATGGATGAAATTATAGGTTGGAAAGGCTTATCTGAAGAAGAGCAAACGTCGGTTATGGATAATCTTAGTGGCGCGAGTTCGACTCACCAATGTCCACAGTGTAATGAGCCAGCTCAATGCGATATCAGTGCGGGCAAAGAGACGTGTTGGTGTTTTGAGTTAGAAAAACGAGATACTAGCGATATTCCAAAGGCTGGAGTTTGTATGTGTCGTAAGTGCTTGTCTGCCCTGCCCGTTCAGTAGTTTAGAGCCCATTTAGTAAGTTACTGGATAGCAAGTTACTAGCCAGTTCAACATAGACAAAAAAAGCGAGAGGTTGTTTTCTCGCTTCAAAATACTGAGATCAAATTTCGACCTAATCGTTACCTGGTTAGTGTCTACTTCGCTTTTGCAACCAGCGCAGGCTGAGAAAACTGGATACCATTCCAGCCATGAACCATAAAGTTACGAATATTTTGATGGTCGCTGTTCTCAGGAAAACCTAGCACGTCGTTACGATAAAATTGACCAAAACAAGCAAGTGTTTGCTCTGCTGATAGGCCTTGCTCTAAACCAAAAGCAAAAATCTTACACGAACCATTATTCTGCCCTGCAGCGTTCACTACCTCACCATTGCGAAATTCGCGCTCAGAAAAATCATAGTGAGCTTCGATCACTTGCATTGTATCTTCAAATTGCACGGCCTCTGGGGTTTCAGCCAGAGTATTCAATAAGGTTTCCAGTTCCATTTACTATTTCTCCATCAAGTATATATCTGTCAGCAGTGTATCTTGTTTTACGACAAGAGTAAGCCGTTGTTTACTTGAGATAGCGATTCACTTTTTTGTTGTACGCTGCTAATTACTTCAATGAAACTAATGACATAGTTTTATCAGGGCGTTATATTATTTTATCAAACGATTAACATTGTTCAGTAACGAATATGCATAAAGATAAAAACTTAGAACTGTTCAGATACCTAAAGCCAGGTACAAAAACAGCAGGTGTATTGGAATTTGGCCCAGACGACTCAATCCAGATCAGTACACTTTATATCGGACACAAAGAAGATCAGTACCTCATCCTAGAGCTTACGCAAAAAGCGACAGAAGCACTGACGCTGAGAAAGCTCACAAACGTTGATATTATTGTTCGTGCGATTACCGACACCGAACTTGGGCACATTGTCGCGTTCAAAACCAATGTACTGGCTCATATCACCTCTCCAGCACATCTAATCTTCCTTCGCCCACCCTCAAACTTTGCAAGCAAGCCTATTCGTGAACACGAAAGGTATAAAGTACGTCTCAGCTGTGAAGTCACTTTTGATACCTTGTCGCTGGATGCCACACTAGTCGACTTTTCAGCGTCAGGGTGCGGTATCTATCTTACCCAGCAATCAGATATTGATGTCGGCTGGAAGATAAAAGTTAATTCTGACTTAAATGAGTACTTAGATGACGATCTTGTCTACAAGGTGGTAAGTAAGAAAAGGCAAAGACAAGGCTGGCTGCTAGGTATCCAATTCCCTGAACACCTAGATATGAGTGATGAGTTGAAAACGCTGCTATTGGAACAAGCCTTTGTCGCTGGCTCGATATAAAGGCAGAAAATTAGTTACTTCTCTTCAACAGACTCCATTAAAGAGCACTAAGTTAAAGCCTAGTGCTCTGTGTCATTCCAGTATGAGTTTTTGAAATGAACAAACGCTTGGTGGAGCGACTCTTCTTTAATCGGCTTTACAATCACGTAATTCGCCCCTGCGGCCATAAAGCTGTCTCTAGTTGACTCTTGAGCATCAGCGGTACACGCATAAATAGGGGCTGACACACCAATCTCACCTCTTAGCTGCTGAGTGGTTTCAACACCACCGAGATTAGGGAGTTGGTTATCCATCAAGATCAAGTCATAGGTAATCGTCTTAGCCATCTCAATCGCTTCTAAGCCATCTTTTACCCAGGTGACGACCATGCCATATTTCTTACAGAAAGCCTGAGCAATAAAGGCGTTGGTGTGATTGTCTTCCACCAGCAACACATTCAAAGGTCGACTAAACAACGCCTCTGGCTCAACCTCAGCTTGTTGCTTAGCATCGACTAATAGCGGCTTGGCGTGTACGACTACAGGAATTTCTATCGTGAACTCTGAGCCTTGACCTATCACGCTGCGGACTTGAATGTCCCCTTCCAGCATATCGACCAGATTTTTTACAATTGTAAGTCCTAAACCAGTGCCACCATATTCACGAGTGGTGGTCTCTTCGGCTTGAACAAAGGGTTCAAAAACAGCATCAATTTTGCTTTCATCAATACCAATGCCAGAATCTTTCACTCGAACGATCAAGCTGGCGTGATCGGAGTTAAAGATACTCTCGAGCTCAAAGCTGACGGAGATACCGCCTTGATGAGTGAATTTAAAAGCATTACTCAACAGATTAAACATGATCTGATTGAGGCGTACTTGGTCGGTATTGATTTCAATGTCATCAACCAAGTGATTCACAATGGTAAATTCGACGGATTTATCTTCACACAGCGGTCGATAGATGCTGTCTAAGGTATTAACTAACTCCCCTAAACGGAAGTCTTTCTTTTGAATATTAAACTGCCCTTGCTCAATCTTTGAGAAGTCCAAGATATCGTTAAGTACCGCCAGTAAATGTTCCGCACTATTACACAGTACATCCACCTGCTCGCGATTATCTTCATTGTGCATAGAGCGCTTGAGCAGCTGAGACACACCGAGAATACCGTTGAGCGGCGTGCGAATCTCATGACTCATCTTAGCTAAGAAGTCTGCTCGCACATTCGCAAGATGCTCAGCTTCTTCTCTTGCTCGATCAGCCTGTCTTTCCGCCTCGATTAGCTTAGTAATATCTTGCCCTTGTACCACCACTCCTGTGATGCCGTGTTCCACGCGAATAGCAGACATGTTCCAACGAAACACCTTTTCACCAATGGGTACGTTAATACCCGTCAGTTTAGAACCCTGAACCACCATTTGAATATTAGGCAGCATTCGCTGCTCAAACTCTTGGGCAATTGGACCATAATTGTCATCAGCATCGAACAACGCCATGCGAGCGGCGGGGTTCATCTGAATCAAATCGCCTTTTTCAGACCAAACTAAGATAGGCGAATGAGCAAAGTTAAAGAGATCTTGGAATTTTTGATTCTGTTCAGATAAGCGCTCAAAGGTGTCTTCAAGAGTACAACCAATATGATGAAATTCGAAAATGTTAGAGCCATCGAACTTGTTGTACTTTTCGCTAGCACTTGCCGAACGAGTAAAGTCCATTAGCTTATCAAGCTCGGCTGAGACTCTCTTTTGAATCCAAGTTCGAGCAAAAAAAGACATCAATATGATCACCACAATCACCACGATGATCGCACGCTGATAATTCTCTTCTAACGCAATGAAATTATTATTTTTTTGAACAGCTCGAATGATTAAAGGAGTTTCAACAGCATTAATCTTAATGGTTGCGATGGTAACGAAATGACGCGGCAACTGTTCGTACATTTGGTAATTGAGGATGTCAGTAATGGTGTAGCTTTCATCACCACTGAATGTCGATGTCACCGGTGTACCGTGCGCTTCAATCACGATATTTTCGCTATTACTGCCCTGTTGGATTGATTCAGCCAAAGAGAAGTTGTTGTCAAGCACAATGGCGATATAGAGTTGACCAAGGACTTCCCCAGTAGCGTTATCAACAATAGGGGTACGGCGAGCCAACAAGTGACGCTTACCTATATCTGTCCTCAGTTTAATAAAATGCCAATTACTGCTGAACGAAACCTCATCAGAAATATGCTTTAAGTTGGACTCATCCAAACCATAAAATTGACTGTTGCCGTCTTCCCAAGCCAAACCATCGTGGGTTGAGACAAAGCGTAAATCTGGTGCATGATCCGGTTCACGTTGGTCAACACCAAAGAAAAAGTAGCTCAGAGTCTCGTCATTACCCGTATCAAAGTACTCTCTGAGAGTTTCACTGTGTGAGCTACTGTCTTGATGGATTTGCAGCACCGACAAACGATAATCAAACATGTTTTGGATCAGGCTTGAGGTTTGCTGTACCGTTCGATTCGTCTCTTGCTGTACGATATTACTGCTGGTTTCATAATTATGAATAAGCACGCCAAGTGCCATCACGCCTATCACCAAAATAACGATACGCGTAATGAGTCTAGCTAAAGTGTTTCTAGGTGTACTGGCGTAACTTTTCTTCATTAGTGACCTGAGTACCTAAATGCTCGCTGTTTAAGTTCTGAAATACGTTCTGGGGAATCTTCCTTGGTGACAATTTCAAATTCACCAGAGTAAACGGTAGGCACTTCCAAACCGGCTAGATCCCACTTGATCGCCTCTGCCATTGCAATGCCTGTATCATCGTTCATACGCATGACAGTAACATCTAGGTCGCCCCTTGCAATGGCTTCAAGTTCAGCAGAGCCGCCTCCCCAACCATTCACTAAGATGTCTTGGCCCGATTCACGAATCGCTTCCATTGCACCGAGAGCGACATCCGTTGAACATGCATAGATAAAGTCTAGATCCTTATCGTTCTCTATGCTGATTTTAGCCGCTTGGTAGCCACTGTCTTTGTTTGATTTTGTGTAAAACGAAGACTTAAGGGTAAAGTTGGTAACCGTATTCACTTCATGGATAAAAGTATCTCCACGCGCATCACTGATATAGCCTTGTGAGTAATACAAAACAGAATACTTACTGTCTGGCGGACTTACTTGTTTAAAATAGTCCGCCAGTTTTAAGCTGCCTGTCGCATGGTCAAAACCCACATACATAAATGGCTGTCTATCTGCCCAAGCTCGCACTGGCGTCGTGATATTTTGAAGAATCAGTTTGGTGTCTGTAGAGGTCAACACGTGCTCGATAAACTTGCGGTGGCGCGTGGTATCTAGCGTGAAAATCAAATAATCCGTCTTGTTTTCAATCGCTTCTTGCAACGAAATACTCTGCTG
The DNA here is from genome assembly GCF_041474575.1 of Vibrio sp. 10N.222.51.C5. Taxonomy (NCBI): domain Bacteria; kingdom Pseudomonadati; phylum Pseudomonadota; class Gammaproteobacteria; order Vibrionales; family Vibrionaceae; genus Vibrio; species Vibrio sp. 10N.222.51.C5. The sequence goes on along the minus strand of NZ_JBFRUJ010000017.1, from coordinate 28,814 downwards.
CGCGAGATCGGCATTAATACGGGTAAATACTTGATTTATTTGGTAGCGGATCTTCAGCCTATCGAGACGCTTCTCAAAAGCTTGAATATTACGAACCCAGTAATCCGAGATCTGTTGGCCCGGATACACCACGGAAATCGTAATTGGTTCGTCTTGGATTCTTCTCAGTGGCACAGGGTGATTTTGTACAGCCTCGACCATTTTATCGGTCAATGCTCTTTGTTCTGGAAAAGTGGAAAGATAATCTTGGTATTCCCAGTACCTATTGAGGACATGAGTACCATGGGAAAGAGCGGACGCAGAAAATACGGCAAGTCCAAACAACATCAGTAAACGTTTCATATTTTTCTCGTTTTATATGAGCTACTTTGGCTCATTTTTTAACCTAGCATGACACCATCTCTTTGTATGGCTAATGGATATTATGTAGGACAACGATGATAAATGATAGCGTCTAACACTAATTAGAACGACATTCTAAATGAGCAATATGTTAATTTGGAATGGAGATTAAGAACAACGAGTTAAATTATGATTTCAGCCCATTCACGGTAAGAGTAATTACCATTTAAATTCATAAGCTTAGCTAGAGCCGATATAGCTCCTTACACTATTAAGATTTAATCAATAACAAACATTTTAGCTATGAATTATGAGACTTCGATATATTGAATTTTGTCTTTTTGCCACTCAATGATCAGTTTGAGTGATACCAGTTTTTCTTTGCGGGATTTGGGCAACTGCTTGATCGCGTATTCGGTTTTCAACGCCTCACTTTTTGAGCCAACACCAAAGCTCCAAACCAGCTTAAGTGGGCCTTTACCTTTTAAAGCTTTGGCGCCTTTACCGGTTTGATGTTGTTCAAATCGACGTTCTAGATTGTTCGTCACGCCACAATAAAGGGCATTGTGACGATTGCGGATCAAGTACACGACCCAATCCGCATTTTTATCAGCATCTGACATTTAAAGCAGTGATTCAACCAGAGCCTTAAGCTCTGCCACTTCTGCTCGTAGGCTTGCAACTTCAGACTCAAGCTCTTCAAACTTTTCACTCGTTGCAGAGGGGGCAGCCGCGCTTACTGATGCCATCGCAAACGCTTCAACGTCCACTTCACCGCTCAACAAATGCTGGTAGCGTGATTCACGTTTACCCGCTTCGCGTGGCAGCTTCACAACCAAGGCACCTGCTTCTCTTGCAGCGAGTTTGTCTAATGTTGCTTCTACTTCTTTCACATCACTAAAGTTTGCAAGGCGACCCGTTCGAGTACGAAGTTCACCGGGTGTTTGCGCACCGCGCAGTAACATACAGCAGATGATTGCACGCTCTTGCTCTGTAAATTGCAGATCGCCGAACTCAGTGTTGCAGAAACGATGCTGATACTTATTAACACGGCTATTGAAGCTGCTCTCATCACTCACCATGCGACGTCCGATTAAACCATCAACTGCATCTAAAACATCTGACTCAGAAAGAGAGAGAACAGGTTCACGGTTACTCTTTTGATTGCATGCCGTGGTTAAACTGTTCAGTGTCAGTGGGTAATGATCGGGAGTAGTGACTTCTTTCTCGATCAAACAACCGATAATTCTCGCTTCAATTGGGGAAAGTACTGTGTTCATCGTTTTTCCTTTTTATTATTTTGATAATTCCATCTCAACACCTAACAATGCAGTAACTAGTGTTCAGACAAAATTGGTACTCGTTTCTTTCTGCCCTGTTCATCAATCATTATGATCTTAGAACGGTTTAGCTCTATTTCCACGACTTCCAAATAAGTACGCTCTTGTACATACGCATCACGAAGCTTGTTTTGTTCTGCTGAAGATTCAGTGACATTCTCGTCCAATTCTTCGTTTTCCAATTGTTGTTGATTCATTTCACATTTCGTATCAATGCAGTATCTACATGGGATACTAACTTGAACGGTAAGATAAAAACAATCACACATCAGCGAGAGTGACGAATAATTAAACAACCTTACTTTTGCTTTGATCTAAAGACTGTTACATCATCAATTGATGTGCTTTAATCAGAAGCAGACAACGTATTTGACGAATAGGAAAAGGAATCTATGAGCAGCGTATTTGAAATTGTTAACCAAGCACGACGTAAGAACAAACTTAAGCGTGAACTTTTAGACAACGAAAAGAAAGTTCGTGACAACCGTAAGCGTGTCGACCTTCTTGATAACCTACTTGATTACATCAAGCCAGAGATGACTCACGACGAGATCCTAGGCATTATCAAAAATATGAAAGCTGACTACGAAGACCGTGTTGATGACCACATCATCAAGAGCGCTGAGATTTCTAAAGCTCGCCGTGACATCAGCCGTCGCATTCGTGAACTGACAGAAGAAGACAAGCAAATCCAAGGTAAGAAGTAATCTAACCTCGCTAATTTACTTGTAACAATGTTAGTAACCCACTCTTAGTAGTGGGTTTTTTTTACCTAAACTCCAGCGTCTATACTTAAGCATCTAAACCTAACCGTCTAGGCTTAAGCGTACCTAAGCAAAATGAATGAAACTCAACAGCAGTATCAAACTAAATAACCAGTGTACACTAGCGATGGAGAGACTTTATGTACGGAAGTATTCTGATTACCTTGGCGTTATCAACGACACAACCTTACCCTGAAAAATTTGAGAAACTTTATACCGAACAAACCGAAATCACTTATGACGATCTCGTGGTCGATGTTCATGGCTACAAGGTTCCGACCCGATCAGCATTTCGAGGTTGGATGCTCCTCAATCACGCTCAAGACCAAGTGAGAGCAATCGGACAACAACTCAAGGACAATGGCGTTACTCAGAGCATGCCTCTGCATCTCGTTCTATTGCAAGGGACGGATTGGGCAATGAGTAATACAACCTTGTTTACCCTCCCAAATAAGAAACATGTGCCAAACATGATCAATACCCTGAAGTACATACAACAATATATTGAGCCTGAAATCGGTGTTGTTATACCAGTATCTGGAGAGCGAACCGATATCTACAATCAACAAGCTGGTGGTGCACTGCGAAGTAAGCACTTAGAGTTTTGTGCCTTAGACCTAGTGCCTGCAAATGACATTACTCGCGAAGATCTACACGTGAAACTTAAAAATATTCATTCGGAATTCGGGCAAAAAAATAATGTTGGGCTTGGTTTATATTCAGGTGTTCGATTCCACATCGATACTTGTGGGTTTAGACAATGGTAAAGAAACACGATCAAGTCATAAAGACCTGCAATTCGTACGTGTCACTTAGACTCTAAAAACAAGCGAAATTACATAAGATTATGATTTTAAATGTAAATTAAAACTGGAACGCTAATTGATATTAATAACAAGTATCATAATTATTAATAGCAATTAGGAATTCAATATGAAGACGATGACTCAACGCTTTCAAACTCTGCTTTCTGTTTCAAACTTCAGTCTAGCTATCACAACCTTGCTTATGCTTCTCAGTATTATTGTTGCTTATCCAATGGCCGATCACTTCTCACTGCCAATTCAAATCGTCGCCCATATCAGCACCATCTTAGTCGCAGCCTTGCTGAACATCAGCTATGTCGGTCGTTGCCTTGCACAATACAACCTTGGATTGGAAGTTCGTTAAGTAGCGCCGCGCTAGCCTTGATACGGGAGCCCTAGACAATATCAAGGCTACTGAAAAGATCGTACAGCTGGTGAGATTTATAGGGTTTAGGTAAGTAGGCGTTCATACCGGCTTCAAAACAATCTTTGATGTCTTCTTCTAGAACACTGGCGGTTAAAGCTATGATGGGTAATGGTGTGACTTGTTGATCGGCTTCCCACTGACGAATCGCACGAGTCGCCGTTATACCATCCATAACAGGCATCATGCAGTCCATTAAGACCGCATCAAACTGAGCTCCTTGGGTGATGACATCCACCGCTTCTTGGCCATTACTGGCAATCAAATATTCATAACCCGCTTGCTCAAGGAAGAAGCTCGCTATTTTTTGATTCATCAGATTGTCTTCAACGATCAAAATGCGTCGATTCAGAGAGCGAACTTCTTCATCTTTTGCTTCCACTTGAGGCGTTTGCTCTTCGCCCACATCGAGAGATTGTAAGCTGGTTAAGAAACGTCGGCCCAAGAATGGCAAGGTATGAGTCGAGTGGACCGTTTCTCTGATTAGGTTGGTTTTAAATAGGTGATGCTGACAAACGATGACGCGAGCAAGAGGATATATCACCTTCAACGTCGCAAGATCTTTTTCCATAGAGTGGTGCAAGGTATGACAATAAAGTATGAAGTCACTTTCTTTTACACTTTCACTAAGGGCAGCAATGGATGACACCACATTGGCTCGAACATTCAAACGCTCACACTCTTTAACGAGCTGATCGAGGTAATTGAAAGAGTTCGAGATGATGGTCGCTCGGCTCAGGTTATCGAAAGTTTGAACAGGCGCTTCTACAACATCGACATACAAACAAAAAGTGAATGTAGAGCCCTCTCCTTTCACTGAACGCGCGGTAATGTAACCACCCATCAAATCAACAAGCTGTCGACAAATCGCAAGCCCTAACCCCGTACCACCAAATTGACGGGTAATGCTGCCATCTTCTTGAGTGAAAGGTTCAAATATGGACTCTAACTTCTCGGGCTCAATCCCAATCCCGGTATCAGACACGCTGCATTCAAGCTTGCCCCTGCCCATAGACATAGGTGTATAAGCAATGTCAGTTGTAATTGTGCCCTTAGACGTAAATTTGATGGCATTAGAAAGCAGATTGGTCAGCACCTGTCTCACGCGGTACTCATCGAAAAACAGTTGTGACGGCGTTTGATAATCGATATTGATGTCGAGCTCAATATCCTTACTTATCGCTTTCGACTGAATCACACTCACAGAGTCATAAACCGCTTCTCGCAAATCAGCATTGTGTGGTGACAACATCAAGTTACCCGACTCGATTTTAGACAGGTCGAGTATGTCATTCAGCAGCACCAGTAAAGAGTGAGAGGACGATTCGATATCCCCCAGTACTTCTTGTTGATTTGGGCTCAGTTGGCTTTGAGATAAGATCTCAGCCATGCCAATGATCCCGTTAAGTGGCGTGCGTATTTCATGTGACATATTTGCTAAGAATGCGCTTTTGGCTTTGTTAGCCGAAATCGCGTCTTCTTTTGCTGTTATCAACTCTTTGTTGTGCAGATAGTTGCGTTCCATCACTCGATTTAGGGTTTCAGTGAACTCGGCAAGCTCATCGTTCCCTTGGATACAAATCACCTTTGGCTGGCCGTAGCTATCAGCGCATTCAGACACACCTTTCAAGATAATCGACAGGTTTCTGTTTAAGCGCAGAGATGTCGCAACCCCAAGCCACATCAAAACACCAGAAGCGATGAGTATAAGCAACGTCATGACCAAAGTTTGCCTTTTCTGCAACGCGATATTCTTGGTCAGTTCAAACTGTATTTGATTGGTGTAAGCGCCAATCGCGTTTGAAATAGCCCGTTTTTTAACCTCTAAGCTTTTCAAGTGTTGATATATTTCGGGTGATGAAAAGTCCCCTTTGAGGATTCGAGATATAAATTTGTCTTGAAAATCATCTTTGGCGACCGCGTTTAGCAGTTGCCTAATTTCAGGTGAACGAGTATCAGAGCGGAAAAATGTATCAAGCAACTGTTGCTGCCTCTCTAGCGCACCTACATAGCTCAATAAATATTGATTTCTTAGCTCGGGCGAGCGATACAAACTGAAGCTTAACCACGCTTCTCTCTGAGTCCAAAACACATAATGCGTAAGATTGATAAACATCGCTTCCGCTTGACCAATATTGCCATCGACTAAAGCCATGCGATATTCGGACAGCTCCATCAGCACGTCTTTTAACAAGTCGAAAGCGCGCTCTGTCAATTTTCTGCTGTCTGTCGTTTCAGGTGTACTAGCTAGGATCATCAACAACTTTTTCAATTCAGCTAACTGAGGGTCAATACTCCAATTGCTGTCGAACCGTTGAAGTCGCATTCCATACTGAGTCAGTCTATCCAGTTCTGATTGCAGTGTTAAAAGCAACTGACCTTTCTCAGGGGAATCATTAGACAGCACCAACCATCGATAAGCATCACTTGAAACCGTATTAAAAAATTGAAGCGCTTCGACCTTAATACGCGTTGTTTCAAGGTGATTCATCTTCTCATCGTTCTTAAGCACTTCATTCACTGTAAACCCGAACATAATGAGTACAGAAACCGTGGAAAGAAAAATAAGACGCCATCTAATTGACATATTTATCATTTTTATAACGACTCCCTTCCCGAAAGTAATTTACCTAGCCCAAATTAAGAATAGGACATTAACAGGGGGTTATTGATCAAATTGGATATGAACAAATGATACTCTGAGCCCAGAACGAAAAATTAGAATCAACAGGCATCCAAAACAGGGCTTTAAAGCGGAGGAGTCTGCTTTACTAAGTGAGATTGAGACAAGCCGATTTTAGACAAGTGAACGTTACGTGAGAGAGGTCTACTCGAGGAGGTTTCTACAAATGAGATGTAAGCAAGCGAGGTTTTAGTGAGCAAAATGTAAACAAAAGACGTTTTCTCCAGTTATTATCACCGGCATAACAAGTACACATCCACATTCTGCGGCTCAACTAGACTGTGAATAATGACTCTGCGTGCTAACAAAGTGGATAGTTAGGTTAAAATTGTGACATCCAATCGTTTGCGTGATGCACTTTTCACACTCAAGCTAGGCTTATTCAAAGGTCAAACATCAATACTCGTTAATTCCCTTATTTATCGTTTACTGTTTACGTGTAACTTGAGTTATCGTTCACACCTTTAATGTTCATTATGACCTGCATTACATATTATCTTTTGAATTGAGTATTTTTTTACGAAAAATAAGTGCTACAGATTGTTAAAGTCAATAGTCTTTATCGACGTTCAAATCTTGATTTATGGCTAACATAAGGACAATTTACAGATATTTTGTCTGCATTTATTTTTCCTAGCAGAATAACCCGTCATACCTTACAATCCTGCCACATAAAAATTACAAGTTACACACAAGGTATATCAGCACATTCAAGTGGCAATAAAGACCACAGCCTGATACCTCAAATCCCCTATGCTGATTGGCTTCCCTACAACCGCCATGAATGCAGAAACTTAACGTGAAAAGGTCCCGAGTAAAGATGAGTCCCGAAAAGCACCTCCTAGATTGGCAAACTAGTCAAACCATTGCTGAATCCATCGCTCCAACTTTAGGTCAGTTATACCGTCAAAAAGGCGTAGAAGTTATCCTCTTTGGTAAGACCCTAGTTAACGCGACAACTATCGACATCATCAAAGCTCACCGCATCGCAAAACGTTACACTGGTTCTCCTCTTACAGCAGAACAGACTCAACCCATCATTCAACACCTTCTTTCTATGGACTTGTCTCCATGTCGTATCGATGTTGGCCGACTTGCTCATTCATTCTGGCAAGATCGCGAAGACACACACGGGTTGGATGATTTCCTAAAAACTGCACTTATCGAATCGCTTGAAGGCGATGCGATGACAGAACCTCGTGACGTTGTATTGTACGGTTTTGGTCGTATTGGCCGACTGCTAACTCGCCTGTTGATCGAGAAAAGTGGTCCGGGTTACCCACTGCGTTTGCGTGCCATCGTTGTACGTGGCGGCAAAGATGGCGACCTAGAAAAACGAGCAAGCCTGCTTCGTCGTGACTCTGTACACGGCCAATTCAACGGCAGCATCGTGGTAGACCAAGAACGCAAAGCGATCATCGTTAACGGTAACTTCATCCAAGTTATCTACGCAAACAAACCAGAAGAAGTGGATTACACGACTTACGGTATTGAAAACGCACTTGTGGTTGATAACACAGGCGTATGGCGTGACGCGGAAGGCCTGAGCCAACACGTTGCGTGTAACGGTGCGAAGAAAGTTTTACTGACTGCGCCAGGCAAAGGCGACATCAAGAACGTGGTATTTGGTGTGAATGAAAATGTTATTCAGCCAGAAGACACCATCATCTCTGCAGCAAGCTGTACAACCAACGCTATTACACCTGTATTGAAAGCGGTTCACGACAAGTTTGGCGTACTGTCTGGTCACATCGAAACGGTTCACTCATTTACCAATGATCAAAACCTAATCGACAACTTCCACTCAGGTGATCGTCGTGGTCGTGCTGCTTCATTAAATATGGTTCTGACATCGACTGGCGCAGCTAAAGCGGTATCAAAAGCGATGCCAGAAATGGAAGGTAAGCTAACAGGTAATGCGATTCGCGTACCTACGCCAAACGTTTCAATGGCTGTAGCTAACCTAAACCTTGAGAAAGGCACAAACAAAGAAGAGTTGAACGAGTACCTACGTGAAATGGCGCTGTCTTCTGCTTTGTCTGCACAAATCGATTACACAGACTCGACTGAGATTGTATCTACGGACTTGGTTGGCTCTCGTCACCCAGGTGTGGTTGACGGTGTGGCGACTATCGCACAAGACAACCGTGCCGTGCTGTACATTTGGTACGACAACGAGTTTGGCTACAGCTGTCAGGTTGTTCACTGTATGGAACAGATGATGGGTGTACGCTACAAGACATACCCTGAAGTTTAATCAACTTCGCTCTTGTAGATACGTCCATCGCAAAAAGCTCCACAACATAATAACTATATCTGCGAAGTCTGTATGGGCTTCGCAACCCCTTTTGTTTTACTCCCCCGTATAAACAAGAGGGTTGCCACTTAGATCTGCTCTCTCTAACGGATCTAGGTGGCCTTTTTACATCTAGCGCCCTAGCTTTTATCGCTATTGCAAGACCTTGTCTTCATCACTCTTGCACAGCTTCACTTCTGTTATAACTCAACCTCAACATCTGACTGAATCGAGCTTGAACATGCAAGCACGTACCCCTGTTCAATCTGTTCTGGCGTCAATGTTTCTTGACTGCTTGATTCAACAGACCCTTTGGTCACTTTGCATTTGCAAGAACCACAGATCCCACTACGACAAGCGATAATAATTGGAACGCCTGCTTTTTCTAATGAATCCGCCAATGGTGTGCCCGCTTCCGCTTCAACTTCTGCGCCAAACGCAGGTACAAATACCTTAACAGCACTATTCGTATCGTCAGCAATTTCGGCGTTTGACGCTTCTGATTGAGCATCCTGAGTAGCAGGAGTAAAGCTTTCTTGATAGAAGTTATCCATGTTGAACTCAAGCTCTTTCAGATAACTCTCAATATCTTGCATGAAGCCGACAGGCCCACACAGGTAAACCGTTCTATCTAAGATATCTGGGCTCAGTTTCACCAACCAGTTTTTATCTAAACGACCTTGAGGGGCGGTTGTTCCTTCGTTGTCTTTTAACAGCAGTTTTAAGTTGAAATTCGCATGTGATTCATCGAGCTGATGAAGTTCTTGAAAGTAGATAGTCTCAAGCTTGTTGCGTGCCATGTGGACGAAATCAATCTCAATGTCACTGTCACTGTCTTGAGACAGCCAATATTTTACCATCGCCATTACGGGTGTAATGCCACAGCCCGCACTCACTAGCGTTACTTTCTTTGTTGCCGTTGGCATGCAATCAATACAGTTAAACGAGCCTGCCGGCTTCAACACAGAAACCTCGTCACCTTCATCAAGCTCATCAACAATAAAGTTCGAAACCAAGCCACCTTCCACACGCTTGACCGTCAACTTCAGGCTGTTATCTTCGGGGCAAGAAGCCACGGAATAAGCACGGTAATCCGTTTTCGTCGGCATATCTAAACCCAAGGTGATGAACTGACCGGGCTTAAAATTAAAATGTAAATCTTGTGGAATACTGCCAAGCTCAAAGCTGACCGTATCTGGCGTCTCGTGCCATTTCTTTAAACACACTAAATTGATTGAATCGCTATCCGACCATGCATACATAGTTCACACACCTCACTGATACTAAAGAATTAAATCTAAAAAGCCCCGCCGCTGCACGTTCCTAGAGAACAGCAACAACGGGGCTTGGGAGTGGGCTTAGATTAAGCCGCTAAGATTGTTTTAAGATCTTGCTCTGGCGTTGAGATAGAACGCATATCGAACTCGTCTTGAATAATCTTTAGTAGGTTTTCAGTTAGGAATGCAGGCGCTGTTGGGCCTGTGTAGATACCTTTCACACCCAGTGCGAACAGAGTAAGCAGGATAACGATCGCTTTTTGCTCGAACCAAGAAAGAACAAGTGTTAGTGGTAGTTCGTTGATGCCACAATCAAACTCTTGAGACAGCGCAAGAGCAAGCTGAATCGCTGAGTATGCATCGTTACATTGGCCAACATCGAGCAGACGTGGAATACCGTTAATGTCGCCGAATTGGTTTTTGTTGAAACGGAATTTACCACATGCCAATGTCAGGATTACTGAATCTTCTGGCGCTTGAGCTGTGAAATCTGTGTAGTAGCTACGTTCAGATTTGTCGCCGTCACAACCACCCACTAGGAAGAAGTGTTTGATGTTGCCTTCTTTCACTTGTTCAACAACCGCAGGCGCTGCTTCCATCAAGGCGTTACGACCAAAACCGACAGTGATCATTTGCTCGATCTCGTCATGCTTAAAGCCTTCTTGCGCAAGAGCACAATCGATCACTGCACTGAAATCGTCACCTTCAAGGTGAGCAACACCCGGCCAGCCTACGATGCTACGCGTAAATAGGCGGTCAGCGTACGAGCCCACATCTGGGTTAAGCAGACAGTTAGATGTCATTACGATCGCACCTGGGAAGTTCGCAAATTCTTTTTGCTGGTTCTGCCAAGCGCTGCCGTAGTTACCCGCAAGGTGTGGGTACTTGTTTAGTTCAGGGTAGCCGTGTGCAGGTAGCATCTCACCGTTGGTGTAAACGTTAATGCCCTTGCCTTCCGTTTGTTGAAGGATCTTTTCTAGATCATGCAGGTCGTGACCAGAAACAAGGATACAGTGACCTCGCTTCGTCTTCACATTCACGGTTGTTGGTTGAGGGTGACCGAAGGTATCTGTCTCGCCTTTATCCAACATTTCCATGACCTTGTAGTTCATTAAGCCGATCTGCATAGACGTATCTAACAGTTGTTTTAGGTCTGATGGATCTGTACCTAGGAACGCCATGATTTCATGGTATTCAGCGAAAATAGCATTATCAGTTTGACCAAGAACACGTGCGTGCTCCATGTAAGCTGCTGCACCTTTTAGCCCGTAAAGACAAAGAAGGCGAAGACCAATCACATCTTCGTGTTGAGAGTCGTGACCACGGTTTACCGCCGCTTGAGGGGCAAGCGCCAATAGCTCTGAAGAGTCCGTTGAAAGGTCGAATTGAGCAGCAGCAGAAAGCGCTGGGATCTCAAAACCAATCAATGTCGCTGCCGCACGAACCTGTTGTTCTAAGCGCTGCTTAAATTCATGAGATTGCTGTGCAAATTCAATGATACGAGCAGGGTCGAAGTTAACGTTGGTTAATGTTGCGAAAAACGCTTTTGGCGCCCACTCGTCGATTTCAGTATCAATAACATCACACGCACGGCCCAAATTGGCCCAAAAAGAAACACCTTGAAGAGAATGCACCAACACGTCTTGAAGGTCGGATACTTCCGAAGTTTTACCACACATACCTTGTGCGAAAGAACAGCCTTTTACGGTTGGGGTTTGAATTGTTTGTTCACATTGAATACAGAACATATAAGGGCTCCAGTAATTTTTATTAACTGTAAGTACTTTGCTTACAGTGACTTATTCCAACCCCTATAGAGCATCAAGCGTGCCAACTTTTAACATATTGATTTTATTAAACTTAGTTTTATTCCATGTTTTTAGTGCGTGATTATGACTACATATAAACTCCCTAACAGCACACATCCGTGTCATAGTGACTCTCAGAGATTTATTAACGGCGTTCATGTTTCGTTCAGAATAGAAGCGATAAAGTAACAACATAGAAAAAGAGGAATGAATATGAAAAATATATTAGTTACGATTGTTGCATTGTTTACTGGCCTTTTGGCGTTATTCACAAGCTTGATCCTTGCTATTCCTTTAGCTATTGCAGCTTTAATTACTGGCAAGCGCATTCAGAATCAAATGAAGAAACAAGGTTTCGCAGCTCATATGAACACTCGTCAGTCATCAACCAATGATGCCGGTGTTATTGAAGGTGAATACGAAGACCTTTCAAGCAAAAAGTAACCTAAACTTTAGTTTCAGACATAGTGAAAGCACAACAGAGACAAGATTACATAATGCAAAGAAAGCCCCTCCTAGCACTGCTGGCCTTAACGACTTTAAGTCTCGTTGGTTGTTCCAACGAGACACCGATACCCGCTTACGAAACATCTCCAGACTTGCCTAGCTATCAGCAAGACAGCTTTGATGCCTACGTCAATGACACACAAGATTGGTTATTGAAAAACCGCGTGTTCATGACGGAAGACAAGCAACTCGAGATCCAACTCAATTCACCAACCGAGTATCAACCAACCTCGCCAAACGGCAAGGCGGTATTATTGGTTCATGGATTAGGCGACTCACCTTACTCATTTAAAGACATCGCTACCCATTTGGCAGAGCAAGGTTACTTAGTGAGAACCGTATTACTTCCGGGTCACGGCAGTCGCGTGGGTGATTTAATGCAGCCGAGCCTAGAAGATTGGCAAGGTGTGGTGGCTCATCATACGAAGTTACTTGAGCAAGAGTATGATTCTGTTTGGCTAGGCGGCTATTCAACCGGCGCGAACCTCGTGACTTCACAGGCGATGAACGATCCAAAGATCTCTGGGTTACTGCTGTTCTCACCTGCGTTTCAACCGAGCTCGTCTGCCGTTCAATACGCGGGACTAGCAAGCTACTTTGTCACTTGGGCGGATCAAGATCCTGAAGACAATGTGTTGCGTTACAACTCGTTGCCAATGAATGGTGCATCGGTTTACTACGAGACATCAGAAGTCGTACGTGGTGACTTACAAGATAAACACTTCGATAAACCAGTTTTTATTATGATGAGTGAAGGCGACAGCGTGATTGACACCAACTACGTTCAGCAAGCCTTTACTGAATCTATGCCGAATCCAAACAATGTGTTGGTTTGGCAAGGAGAGACGACTCTCGAGGATCCTCGCGCTGTTCAGTACAGCATGAAGATCCCAGAGCAACGCATCTCGAACGGCTCTCACATGGGCTTACTGTTCTCACCAAACAACCCTTATTACGGAATCAATGGTAGCGAGAAGATTTGCTCCAATGGTCAGGCAGAAGGGTTTGAAGAACAATGCAATGCAACCAGTGAGGTTTGGTACTCAGCTTGGGGCTATCGTGAAGAAGGGAAGAACCATGCGCGTTTGACCTACAACCCCTACTTCTCAGACTCGATGGCGAAGCTAGATGCCGTACTGAACTCTGAAGGCTAATAAGCTCAAGTCTTCCAAAAGCTAATCCAGAGAAATCAAAAAGGCTCACTAGATAACGTCTAGTGAGCCTTTTTTAATGAGTGTCGTTTCTGGTGAACGTCTAGGGTCTGTTGACCTTTAGAGCTGATTTTTACAGCACTTTGTGGGAAATTTCTACAAGGCAGAGGCTTTGAAGTGTAGCTAGCCTACATGAGAAGCCGATAACGCAGTAGAAATGAACCACAAAGGCTGCCCGAAGGGTTCGGCTAGAATCGTTTTATGCTTTGTTAAGAAGTATTAACTTAGAATGACTAGGCTACATACTCCTTGCCGCGCCTAAAACGATTCTATCTCGAACAAAATTTAACCACTAAAAGTTAACAGACCCTAGTTACTTATTCTTATCGTTTACTGCTATATCGTCCACACCACGCGAACAGCAAGCAGGATCAGCACCACGCCAGATAGTCGATCAATCAACTGAGCTTTCGAGCGAATACGTTCAACAATCAACGGGCTAGACAGTACCAAGGTGATAAAGGTGTACCAAAGGCCGTCGACAATCAGCGGCGTTGAGACAATAATCACTTGATTGGTCAGTTCATTACCTAGCGCTACAAATTGGCTAAACAGAGCGATGAAGAACAATGCGATCTTTGGGCTCAAGATAGAGATCAAGAAAGCCTCACGAGCAGACTGCATGTAACTCATCTTTTCACCCGCTTCTAATTTCGCGGCAACACCACCTTTCGAACGTAACGCATTAACGCCAAGATAAAGCAGATAAGCAGCCCCCGCTAAGCTAATACCTTTAAATAACATTGGGGATTGCTCAAGCACAACGGCTAAACCAACAATGGTTGCGAACGCATAAATACCGATACCAGCAGCGTGTGACCAAGCTGCGATAAGCCCGTTCATACGGCCACCAGCCAAACTGTGTTTAGCGATCATCGCCAAGCTTGGGCCCGGAGACATTGCACCCAACAAGCAAATCGCTAATAAAGAAAACCAAATTGTTACTGTCATCATTCCATTCCTAATAAAATAAAGCGTTCCAGCTGAACGCTCTACGCTTAATACTCAATACTTGGCACTTACCATAATTCGCAGGAGGTATTATTTGAAATCAAAGATTATCATCACACCTATGATTTCAAGTCATACTGATATTGTAACTCGACTTTTGCATGGCTTGGAATGCTTTTTCTCGCGCCCATTTGTGGGCAGAGTCGTTGTCATATTTAGGATGCCACATTAACCAATAGGTATGCATTTCCGTATCAAATGGCAACGAAAAGTAGGTAGTATCGAGGTGTCGACCTAGGTTATAGGCAATATGTTCTGGCACGATCATCAGATAGTCGTCTTGCAATAACACAGTACCAGCAGATGAAAAGAACGGAACCTGTAAAGCCACTCTTCGCTTCAGCCCTTGCTTCTTCAATGCTATGTCCGCGTAACTGTCTTTATCTCCACCACCCGTCACTTTGATGTGAGAGTAGTGAACAATATCTTCTGCACTCAAAACCGCTTGTTGAGCTATTGGGTGCGACTTGCGCATCAAACACACCGACTTATCTTCACCAAGTTTGATACTTGAGACATGTTCAGGCTTTGTGGGAAACATACTGGAAGCCAAGTGAATCCCCGACTCGTTCAGTGCTTCAAGGTAGTTTGGCTGCCACAATCGATAAGCCAAATTAATGTTCGGCGCTTCAGCAGACACCTCTGCCACAATCACAGGAAGAATATGCTGAGCGACATAATCACTCGAAGACAACACCAATTCACCCTGCCAGTCTTGCGGCTCGAAGGGTTTATCATCTAACAGGTGGTCAAACTCGCCAAGCAGGTCGTCGAGTTTACCTTTGAGTAGCAATGCACGGTTGGTCGGCACCAGTTTGTTGCCGTCACGGACCAGCAAAGGGTCGCCACACAAATCACGTAACTGGCTGAGCTGACGGCTCACCGCGGATTGTGTGATATGCAAACGTTGGGCGGCACGGCTCACATGACACTCTTCAAGAAGTACATGCAGTGAACGCAGTAGGTTTAAGTTGATATTGCCTAACATGAATGCACCGTCGCATTCTGTTTGTTGAAAAACTCGGTCAAAACCGTATGAGTCATTAAGTGGCGAAGATCCGGGTAACTTTGCAGCTGATCGCGAACTCGGTTCAAGCTCTCCATGCTTTCCACTTCCACGTACAACATCATATCTGTCTCACCGCTAATAGAGTGGCACCATTGCACCTCATCAATACTCTGGATTTGTTTCGCGTAAGACTCACAACTATGGTCACTACTCGACATGTCGAACTTCAACAAGATATAAGCGCACACATTCTTCGTTTGGTTGGGTTCTGCCACTTGAGCGCAGTAGCCCGTAATCACTTTGTCGCTTTCCAGTTTCTTGATTCTGGCGTTCACCGCTGAGCGCGAGAGGCTGACATCTCGGGCGATATCGCTCACTGAGCATCGTGCATTGGTTTTGAGAATATCCAAAATCTGGCGATCAAATTTATCCATGCTTCTGATTCTTTTCATTTATTGTTCTATTTATAACGCCTAATTTGACACAACTTTCCTACTTATAACAGCCATTCTGACAGCCGACACTTTCACACTGAATCGGATTAATACCGTTAAAATGACGGTGTCTTACGACGTTTCGCTAGCTGTATTATTGATGTCAACAATGTATGCTCTCAATCATAACTTCTCACACACCAGAAGAAAGTTACTGGAAGACCGTAACCAGAATCAAATAGCTAGGAGAGCGAATGACACAACTCAAACAAGAAATCACGCTTATTTCAGGAATCGGACAACTCTCGACGACCTTGCTAGGCACTGGATTATTTATGATCCCTGCGATCGCAGCAGGCATTGCAGGACAGTTGTCTCTTCTCGCTTGGTTAATCCTGTTTATCGCTATTTGCCCGATTGCACTGACCTTCGCAGCACTAGGAAAACGCTACCCGAATGCAGGTGGCACTGCCTATTTTGTGCGCCAGGCGTTTAGCGAGCGATTAGAAACAAGCGTGGCGTGGTTGTTTGTGAGTGTTATTCCTGTCGGTATTCCAGCGGCCATTGCACTGGCTGGTGGTTTTGCTCAACAATTGTTACCCGCACCTCTCGATACACCACTTGGTGCTCAATCCTTTACCGTCGCCCTGCTTATTGCCGTCAATTTGATGGGCAGTAAATCTTCTGGCCGACTGCAAACCGTGATCGCATTGTCGATTTTTGCCTTAGTCAGCGCTTTTGTTTGGAAAGCCGACATCACGGCAACCGATGTTGCTCTTCCTGCCATCTCATCCAATTCAATGTGGTCTATCGGCGCTGCTTTAGCTGTCATGTTTTGGTGCTTTGTCGGAATAGAAGCTTTTGCTCACATGGGAGAGGAATTCAAAAATCCACAACGTGACTTCCCAATCGCCATCATTGCAGGCTGTTTTGTTGCGGGGCTAGTGTATTGGGCTTGTTCAGTAGTGATTCTTAAGCTGGGTGCTTTCGGTTCATCTGAATTCGATGCCGCATCCATCCCTTGGGTAACAGAACAACTGTTTGGTAATGGCTTCAAAACCGTCATCAGCGTGCTGGGGTTCTTTGCTTGCTTTGCCAGCCTAAACCTTTACACACAAAGCCTGTCTCGGATGATCTGGGCTCAGGCCCGCCAACACAGCCCTGCAAGTCGAATGGCTCAACTGAACAGCCGCGGCGTACCGCTCTACCCAACGTTAGCAATTGGCTTTGTCGTGCTTATTTCGTGTGTGATTGGTGAGCTGTCTAATTTAGACCTTGAGTTCTTTCTCAAGCTCGCCAACGGTATTTTTGTTCTGGTTTATCTGCTCGCAATGTTAGCCGCTTGCCGATTACTAACAGGCGCATCTAGATACACTGCCATGCTTTCATTGGTCATCTGTACCTTGGTGTTTATCTGTTTAAGTTGGTCGATGCTCTATGCTGTGACTGTTTTTGTGACATTGTCACTCCCTTGGCGGAAGTGGCTAGGTAAAGGTAAACCCACCGTCTCTATCGACAAGTTGTAACTCGATAAATGATGAATCGACAAGCTGTAAACGATACCTACCAATATCACTGATAAAAAAGCCGAGCGATCTGTTTGATCTTCGGCTTTATCTCAGCCAGACGGATATTTCCAAACCCTAGCACCGCCCCACTCCAATCACGAGCATCACTCGAACCGTACTCATAAAAATCAAACGGACGAATGATGATATTTTGAAGATCAGCTCGTCGGCTCCACTCATGTTCAGATATACCTTGATACCACTTCACGGTCACATGTAGCCCTGCCGCCTGACTGATCACTTCAAGATCACCGTTAAACTCGCTTTCAATCGCTTCTATTATCGCTTCATACTTGAGTTTGTATGACCGACGCATCTTTCTAATATGACGCAGCAAGTCGCCTTCTCGAACAAAATCCGCCAAAGCTTCCTGTGTGTGGGACGCCGTGTCTCCAGTGAGCGCGTCTTTGATCTCAAGACACTTCGCCACCAGACTTTCTGGCACCACTAAGTAACCTAAGCGGAGTCCGTTGAACATGACTTTACTCAGCGAACCAACATAAATGATTCGTTTATCAAACCCGAGTTTACCCGCTAAGCCTTGCATACTGGTGTAAGGGCGATGAGCAAACTGGAACTCACTGTCATAGTCATCTTCAATGATCCATGACTGATGTTGATTGGCCCAGTCGATCAATTTAAGGCGCTGCTCAGTATTTAAAGTCGTGCCCATTGGGTATTGGTTACTCGGTGTGACATAGAGAGCCTTAGCGTTGCTGGACAACACTTTTTCAATATCTAGCCCCACCTTTTCACGCACACTCACACCATCCAGCTCTAGTCTCAACAGATCGATAATTTTATGCACTTGTCGATAACCGGGTTCCTCTACAAGGATTTTGTCGTCCATCGCTAACGTTGCCATTAATCCGATTGAGATGGCTTGCTGCGCACCTGCGGTGATGATGATTCTGTCGGCACTGCAATGAACCGAACGACTGCTTGCAAGATACCCACTCAACGCTTCCCTCAAGGCTGAGCTTCCCTGAACCTCTTGATTGCCCGCAATGTTCTGACGTGTAGAGTGGCGTTGCAGCAGCCTCTGCCATTTTGCAAAAGGGAACGCATCTAAGTCAGGGACTCCGGGGGCAAAGCTACGGTTAATGTCGTTCGGTGTCGCTATGTTTGCACTCGGTTTACTGACTGTTTGTTTGACCTTCGGATCCTGAATACTGTTTGGCTTAGACAAACTTAGAAAGTGTTCTGGTTGTTCAACCGAGACATAAAACCCTGAGCCTTGCTTACTCTCGATATAGCCTTCCGTGACCAGTTGTTCGTACGCGTAAATCACCGTATTTCGACTCACTGATAACTCGACGGCCAACTTACGTGTTGAAGGTAACTTACTGCCCTTGCTCCATAAATCTTGAACGATTTTCTCTCTTATCGCGTGGAACAAGGCGGTTTGACGCGTGTCGTGTTGTTCGTCTAACTGTAGGTCACCGACATCGATAGGCTGCATAACTGGATCCAAATAGTGTTTAAAAGTGGCTCTATTTAATAGACCAGTTAATCGCTACATTAATCAAAAGGCAATGATTAAGGAGCGATTATGTTATCTAACACGAAAAGAACCACGATTAAAAAAGGGGCTCACAAAGCCGTATTTGAACAAGAGAAACTGCACCAAATTATTGATGAGAGCTTAATCGCACACATTGCATTGCAAGGCGAACAAGGCCCAATGGTTATCCCGATGCTCGCGTGGCGAGTGGATGATATGGTCTACATTCATGGGGCTAAAAACAGTCGCCTACTAAAAGGGCTAAAAAAGGGAGAACCAACCTGTTTAACGTTCACCTTATTCGATGGTTGGGTGTTGGCTCGTTCGGCATTTCATCATAGTGCGCATTATCGTTCTGCTGTGGTATTGGGGTCATTTTCAGTCATCGATGACAATCAAGAAAAGGATCGCTTGTTGAATATCTTTATTGAGCAAATCGCGCCGGGCAGAACCGATGAAGTCAGGCTCAGTAATGAAAAAGAACTCACCGCGACCGAGTTGTTAGCTATACCTTTAACAGAAGCTTCCGTGAAGATTGGTAAACATGGAGTGAATGATGATAAAGCCGATATGGACATTCCAGTATGGGCTGGCGTATTACCTTATCGAACGGTTGTTGGGCCATTAGAAACCGTTCCAGAACAAGAAGGCATCATTGAAACACCAGATTACCAACAAGCTTATGGTGAACGCTGGTATCAGAATTAACACTCGAAGATGGTGAACTTGATAAAATTGTATACAATCTGACTTACAAAAATTTAACATGACTCAATAATGTAATCAGACGATGAAAACGAACAAGGATATTTTGCCATTTCAAGGCTTGCTCAATGGCATTGGGCAAGTCTATTTCACACCGTCTGTTATGACGTCGACTTTGCTGTTGCTTGCCATTTCTATTGAGTCACTTGCACTGGCTTTTCTTACTTTGCTTGGCGCCAGTTGCAGCTTTGCATTGGCCTTCTATGGTTATATGTACACCAACACCAACACCAACACCAACACCAACAAGTCAGTTGACGACATTGATAGTGGAATGTACGCGCTAAATGGCGCTTTGATTGGTTTATTTATCGGTAACTTTTTTGGTGTGACACCATTATTGGCTTTAGTGACTGCGTTAGGTGCATTACTCACGGTGCCGATTGCCCACATCGTATTCAGTTTTGAGAAATATCGCGGTTACACTAGCGCCTTTATCCTCACCACTTGGCTGATTTATATTATCCAATCAACCTTTGAGCTGTCAGCGTTTTCTGCACCTGATTCCGCACTGATGCCACTCATCAGTATTGAGGCTAACTCGTGGTTCAACCTGCCGACAGTGGTGATCCCGTTGTTAAAAGGGATAAGCCAAGTCAGCTTCATCGAAAATGCGTTGTCGGGGCTCGTTATCTTAGTCGCCATCGCACTCAACAATATCAAGCATGCCATTTGGGTTATGCTCGCAGTAATAATTAGCACCGTATTTAGCGGGTTGATTGGCGCTTCTAACGAACTGGTAGCCCAAGGTCTTTACGGGTACAACGCCATTCTTGCCACTTTAGCACTTGTGCCCTATCCGCGAATCCGTTGGCCGTTAATCCTATTAGGCATGCTGTTAAGCTGTCTCATCACACTTGGTTTTCATGAACTGTCACTGTTACCACTCACCACCCCTTTCATTTTGAGTACTTGGGGGATGGTTTACTTGTCCAGCCTGATCCATAAACGAACCATAAGTTAGCTCTGAATAGTTACAGGCCAGTTTTTAGGCGCTCAACATATTGCTTGGGTGTCAAACCTCGATGTTTCTTAAACATCCGATTAAAGCTCGCGACATTGGTATAGCCGAGCCTCGTCGCGACTTTATCTATTGGCACTGAATACATCAACAACTCCACCGCCACATTACTTAACGCATAGCCCATAATGGTAGAAAAGTTGATGCCTAAGTTATGCAATCGACGTTGAAATTGCTGTTCAGATAACCCAAGCAAACTCGACACTTTATGCAGTGTTGGCAGGCCGAAATGGCGACTGTAATTGATCATCTCATAGGTCACCTTATGCTCATCCGCGGCATCAGGCATGTTGAGGTAATTATCTAAGTCATGAAAGTTCATTGCCAAGCTCATCTTGCCGCTAGAAGGGGCTTGATTGCTCGATAACCTCGACTGGCTTGGTATCCAGATTTCAGTTCGTGGCTGGCCCCACTGAATATTGCACCCAAAATACTCTTGATAGAGTTGAGTGTTCTCGCGATAACCTGCGATAGAGACGGCTGCGGGAGTAAAGTCGTCTCCCAAGTAACGCCTTAATATCTTCATCATAAAGATGGCAACTCGAATTGAGTCATGAACTTTACCCACCTCAGTATAAGCAGGATTGTCGTAGCACCATTTGATGAAATTACCGACTTGAGCGCCATATAGAAAAGCCCCGGACTGCAAACAGTGCAACCCGATGTTAACTCGGCGTATAGACGACGCCAGATCGTGCCCCGAGAAAAACCAGTTAGAGAGAGGACCTAGCCTTTCAATATCCACTCTATCAGCCAGCTTCAAGATAATATCGGAATCACCGGTTTGTTGTTCAAGTAAGCCATACCATTTGTCCACTTCACTTACGGGGATAAGGTTCATCGGGTTATTAAACACCGATTTAGGAATACCTAATTGCTCAGTATTCACAGCCTTATTAGTCGTTGCGTATTGGTAAATACCCAAAATACCCAATGCTCTTAAGAAGTTACAATTGTTCATTAGCCACCATACTTAGAAGTCACTATTACAGATCAAATCATAATGACATCATTATTAAAGTAATTGGTAAATTATCAACTTCTAAATCTGATATCAATAACACTCGGTGCTCAATTTAACCTAGGGTATATCAATGAGTTTAGTTAGTGTCCCATTTGTCGGAACAGGCGCAGATACCGCACTACACGTAGTTGCAGGCGTAGTGTTAGTCGCAACCATCGCTGCTGCATGTTACGGCTTCTGGCGTGTGCATGAATTACCAATCAACAAGGCTCACAGTAAAGAGCATCAACAACTCGGTTTGATCACCGCATTAACATGGATTGGTTTTGTATGGCACTGGGTATGGGTACTAGCAGTAATTTTGGCCTTCGTTGATATGGAAAAAGCCATCATCAATCTAAGAGACACATGGAAGTCACCGACCACAACCAAGGAGCAAACAACTTCCGACAAGCAAGATGAGGAGAGCCAAACATGTTAGAAGGCTTGGCAATTTGGGCACTGTTCATTTACTTACTCAGACTTGTTGGTATGCCTTGGAACAAAGGCACCAAGGCGTTTGCGTACCTAGGGGGTACATCTTGGTTGCTGTTTGTATGGGTTGGCCTACTCAATTTTACTCCGATGGATCTATCGGGAGGCTCAGTGGTTCAGTCTCCACATATTCAGCTGCGTCCCGATTCAACTAATGTGTCGGGAAAAACTTCCAAAGTCCACATCGACCCAAACCAGGATGTGACTGAAGGACAGCTAATTTACGAAATTGATGACACTAAATATGTCATCGCAAGAGACAAAGCCAGCGTTCAACTTGAGTCTGCAGAGGTCGCTTTAGACACAGCTCGTCAAGAAGTGAGCATTGCAAAAGTCAGCTATCAATCGGCGCTTGAAGACATCAAAGCTTCAGTCGCACAAATAGATTCGGCTAAAACAGACTTAGTACTGCAGTCAAAGACGCTTGATCGTTACCAGAAGCAAAACAAAGTGGTAGAACATACGATCACTGAAACTGACATCGACCAACAAACAGCAAAGGTAGACTTAGCGACGTATAACGTTACGACATTGGAATCTCAGCTTAGCAAGAAAGAAGTCGATGCCGAGAATGCGAAGTTGAACATCCACAAAGCTGAAACCAATGTGAGCAAGAAGCAAACTGAGGTCGATTCAGCAAAGGCAACACTGGCACAAGCACAATGGGACTTGAACAGCACCAAAGTCACGGCACCGACTGACGGCTTTGTAACGAACTTTATTCTTCGTGAAGGTCAGCGTGTTTCAATGATGCCTCGTATCCAGATGTATACCGAAGAGAAGTACGTGCTGATGCGAGTTAACCACCAAGCGATTCGTAATATTAAGGTCGGTCAACCTGCGGAATTTGCGACAGCGGTATACCCAGGAAAAGTGTTCTCTGCAACCGTAGAAGGCATTGTAGAAGCCACTGGTGAAGCGCAAGCAAGTTTGCTGGGTATCGATGAGCAGGTTCGTGTTACCACAGGAAAAAACCTTCAGAACAAGCACCACTTTGTTCGTTTAAAAATTGATGAGGCAGAGGGTTACGATATTCCTGTTGGCTCTGTCGGATTAGCGTGGGTAAGCGGTGAGAAGCCTATCAGCTTTATGGCGTTCCTAGACGTAATACGCGGGATCATCATTAGAATGAAGTCTCAACTGTACTTCTTCTACTCCATCTAATACTTCCTATTGGTGAAACAATACCCAAGCCCGTGCGCTCTTAGATCGCACGGGCTTTTTGTTTATTTCACCATTCGTCGCCAGAAAGAACACAAACCCGAAAAACGAATAAACACTCTAAAGTTGCAAATCGCAATTGCATTTTGCAATTGGGTATTTCAAAAACGCAAATTAAACGCTCAAATACGCACCAGATTGCTATAAAACTGCCGTTTTACGTGGTTTTAAAAGTTGGCACACTAACTGCAATGTATATATTGACCCTTCTTAAGCCGAGGGTCACCTAGCCAACTGACGTTGTTAGTGAACCTATTCTTGTTCACAAAATATATAGGCCAATTGCGATTATTGCGATTGGCTATTTTTTTGCCTGCAGTTTGGCCAACCGCCCTCTTTTTCGATACAGACACCCATTCAGACGTATAATAATAAGCATTCATAGCCAACCAAGAACAGCAGATAACCAACGCATTATAGAAAACGTTTTCTATTTGTTTTTTTTAAATAAAGACAGAAAATAACCATATGTTTTACAAGATAATTACTGCAATAACTGGTTTTTATGGGCAATTATTGACAAAATTAGCATTGACTATGTGATTTATATCACCATAATGCGCAAGTTTGCCTGCAATACGGCGACCGTTAATTTTAATTTTGATCATTTGCGGAGGTAAAAAATGGCTGCTGATAATAACTACAGTCTAGGGCCGGTTCCTACATCGGCTAGGAAAGGAGTCGCTTCACTCACCATGGTAATGCTTGGACTCACTTTCTTCTCTGCAAGTATGTGGACAGGTGGTTCACTCGGGACAGGTCTTTCATTCAACGATTTCTTCCTCGCCGTTCTCATCGGTAACCTAATCCTCGGTATTTACACTTCTTTTCTTGGCTACATCGGCTCATCTACTGGCCTCTCTACCCACCTCCTTGCTCGTTTCTCTTTCGGTACTAAAGGCTCATGGCTTCCTTCTGCTTTACTTGGTGGTACACAAGTCGGTTGGTTTGGTGTGGGTGTTGCGATGTTTGCTATTCCAGTACAAAAAGCAACGGGCATTGATACCAACACCTTGATTATCGTATCTGGCTTATTGATGACGGGTACAGTGTACTTCGGCATTCAAGCGCTAATGGTGCTTTCAGCGATTGCAGTGCCTGCGATTGCGATTCTGGGTGGTTACTCAGTACTGACTGCGGTAGACAGTGTTGGTGGACTAGAGCAATTGCAACTTATTAAACCAGAGACGCCAATGGACTTTTCAATGGCTCTTGCAATGGTTGTAGGTTCGTTCGTAAGTGCGGGTACGTTAACGGCCGATTTCGTTCGCTTTGGTAAAAAGCCAGCAAGCGCAGTATTAATTACTATGGTTGCGTTCTTCATCGGTAACTCGCTGATGTTTATCTTCGGCGCAGCAGGAGCAGCAGCAACCGGTCAGGCTGATATTTCAGATGTGATGATCGCGCAAGGTCTGCTGCTTCCAGCCATCATCGTGCTTGGCTTGAATATCTGGACAACCAATGAAAATGCACTTTATGCATCCGGTTTGGGTTTATCTAACATCACTGGTCGCTCAAGTACTACAATGTCAATCATTAACGGCATTATCGGTACGATTTTCGCACTTTGGTTATACAACAACTTCGTTGGTTGGTTAACCTTCCTTTCGCTGGCGATTCCACCAATTGGTGGCGTAATCATCGCCGACTTCTTCGCGAACCGTAAACGTTACAAAGATTTTGCAAATGCAGAGTTCCAAACCGTTAACTGGGCTGGCATTATCGCGGTAGCAACAGGCGTAGCCGCTGGTCACTTCCTACCTGGCGTTGTTCCTTTGAACGCAGTGTTAGGTGGTGCAATCAGTTACCTCGTGCTTAATCCTCTATTGAACAAAAAAGCTCTGAAATCTCAGGCCGCTTAAGGACACACTATGACAACCTTATTAATCAAGAACGCGAAACTTCAAGACCAAGAAGGCTTGAAACAGATTCTGATTGAAAATGGTCAATTTTCTCGCATTCTCGATAATGGCGCGCAAATCAATCATCAAGGCGACATCCTTGATGCTGAAGGTGGCATTGCAGTTACTCCTTTCTGTGAACCGCACATCCACCTAGATACTACTCAAACTGCTGGTGAGCCTAACTGGAACATCTCTGGCACTTTGTTTGAAGGTATTGAGCGTTGGGCTGAGCGTAAAGAACTGCTATCAATCGAAGACGTAAAGTCTCGTGCCAAGCAAACACTGAAATGGCAGATAGCTAACGGTGTTCAACACGTTCGTACGCACGTTGATGTGTCAGACCCAACACTCGTTGCGTTAAGAGCGATGGTTGAAGTTCGTGAAGAGATGAAAGAGTGGGTCGACATCCAGATCGTTGCATTCCCTCAAGAAGGCATCCTTTCATACCCTAACGGCAAAGAGTTGCTTGAAGAAGCAGTGAAGATCGGCGCTGACGTTATCGGTGCTATCCCTCACTTCGAATTCACTCGTGAATACGGTGTTGAATCTCTGCATTACGTGTTCGAGCTTGCACGTAAGTACGACTGTCTGATCGACGTTCACTGTGATGAAATCGACGACGAACAGTCTCGCTTTGTGGAAACATTAGCAGCTCTTGCTCATAAGTTTGAAATGGGCGAGAAAGTAACCGCTAGCCACACGACTGCAATGGGCTCTTACAACGGTGCTTACGCATCTCGCCTATTCCGTCTATTGAAGATGTCTGGTATCAACTTCGTGGCAAACCCGTTAGTGAACATTCACTTACAGGGCCGTTTCGACGATTACCCGAAACGCCGCGGTGTAACGCGCGTTAAAGAGATGCTAGCAGCAAACATCAACGTTTGTTTTGGCCACGATGATGTGTTTGACCCATGGTACCCACTGGGCACAGCGAACATGCTTCAAGTTCTGCACATGGGACTGCATGTGACACAGGTTATGGGCTACGATCAAATCAACAACTCACTTGATTTGATCAGCAAGAACTCTGCTCGCACATTAAACATACAAGACAACTTCGGCATCGAAGAAGGTAAGCCAGGTAGCTTACTGATTCTTCCTGCTGACAATGGCTTTGATGCAGTGCGCCGCCAAGTACCAGTGCAGTACTCAATACGACACGGTAAGGTGATTGCAGAGACTCAACCAGCGAAAACAAAAATAAATTTAGATCAAACTGAAGATATCAACTTTAAGCGTTAATATCGTCTATACTAATGATCAAAAGGAAGCTGAGATGCTTCCTTTTGTTGTGTTGGACGAAGCGACAAAACTATCACTAAATCAGTGTAAATCTTGTACATTCGCACGGTATGACAAAAAAAGCACAAATTTCTTAAGCAATGCGTGTACATCTCAAAAGACTGTGTTAACATGCTCTCGCTCTGTTAGCCGGAGTTATTTAAGTTAGATGAATAGTAAAAAATTGACATGTAAAATCGTTACCCGTTTTTGTAAGTAGTTTTTCCTTATTTCTTAGCAATATTAAATAATTCAATTATCAGCGCATTGCATTAAATGCAATCAACAACTTAGAAAATTTATGAATAAGGGACAAATTATGTCTAACACAAATACTGGCACTGTAAAATGGTTTAACGAAGAGAAAGGTTTCGGCTTCATTTCTCAAGACAACGGCGGCGCTGACGTATTCGTACACTTCCGTGCAATCGTTTCTGAAGGCTTCAAAACTCTGAAAGAAGGCCAAAAGGTTTCTTTCGAAGTTGAAAACGGTCAAAAAGGCCTACAAGCAGCAAACGTTGTTGCTCAATAATTAGCTCTTATAGCTAAAAAGAATTTTAAAGCGCTGATTTTTATCGGCGCTTTTTTATGCCTGCTCATAAACATTTCCCCTCTTGATGCAAGCTTCACCCGTTAACTCTGAACAAATACAAATCACCAGCCAAGCCTCCCAATCTAACCACTCTCAGTTAAAGCTCGACGCCCAAATAACTTCACTTTTTGTATGCACTTCCAGAGACAACAACACTCATTTCTCAGCAATCTTTTGATACTAACTCACGCTACGCCGAAAGTTTGATAAGCCCAAATATGGTTAAAGAACAATCCATTAGATTGTACTTATGAATACGCAATCGATATTCATAATAAAAATGAGTTATTTATCCAATCCTCATCCACTAATTATATAATTTTTAAAGCAAAGACCTTCGAAATCCGCTAACCTTGTTCGCAAGTGGCTTAGTTGTTTTGGTATCTGCAGTAAAAATAATGAACAAAGACGAATTTCAGAAATCCACCGCAAATCTAAAAAAAGCGGTGCCTCTTATGATGAAGAACAGGGTGTCAACGACACCTGCAAATTACGCACTTTGGTACACCTATGTCGATAACGCTATTCCCCAGCTAACTCAAGACATGGATGGTGTTTTAGAACACTACGGTATTTGTCCTCCTGCCGTTGGTGAGCAGCTATACAACAATTATGTTGCCAGCAAATCCGAAACCAATATCAATGACCTTCGCGCTAATTTGGAACTGTTAGTTTCTGAAGTTTCCAATTCAATGAATGACACCCTGACCGACACCTCCGCTTTTTCTGACATGATCGATAAAAGCTTCGAGGACTTGGCTCGTGTTGATAATGAAAGCCTATCTATTGATGAAGTCATGTCCTTAGTTCGACAGCTGGTGTCTGAATCCCGTCATATTCGTCACTCTACTCAGTTTTTAAACTCTCAGCTAAACTCTGCAACCTCAGAGATCACCAAGCTAAAAACCCAGTTAGTAGAAGTTCAGAAAGATGCGCTTTTCGATAGTACAACCACACTCTATAACCGTCGCTCTTTCGACCGTGACATAGAAACCCTGTGTGAAGCACAACAATCTTTGTGTCTGATTCTTCTCGATATCGACCACTTTAAAAATTTCAACGACACCTATGGCCACTTGTTTGGCGATATGGTGCTTAAAGCGATCGCTCGCAAGCTGAAGTTAAGTTGCCGTGAAGGTATTTCTGCCTATCGATTTGGTGGTGAAGAGTTCGCGCTGATTGTGCCTAACAAGTCTTTGCGTATTGCTCGTCAACTCGCTGATACCAATCGTCGCTCTCTAGAAAAGCTGTCGATTAAAGATCGCCGCAGTGGTCAACAAGTCGGCAGTATCACTGCATCGTTTGGTGTCGCTGAACTTGAACCCGGCGAATCAGCTCAATCGCTGATTGAACGTGCTGATAAGCTACTTTATGAAGCGAAATCACTTGGCCGTAACCGAGTCATGCCTTTGTAAAACACACCAACAATGCTCTTATCGACATATTAGTCGGCTCGTATTGAGACTAGAAAGCCCCAAAGACATTATCTTCGGGGCTTTTTCTTTAGTTGTATAAATTACTTTAGCTAATACCAATCCGGAAAAT
>NZ_JBFRUJ010000016.1:0-832 GCF_041474575.1 Vibrio sp. 10N.222.51.C5 | reverse complement strand
AGATGCATGGCGATGCAAAACTCATCATGGTAAGCGTGGGAGAGGCTTTCAGTACTCTGATACAGCGATTGAAACCGCCTTGATGATTAAGGGCATCTTCTCTCTTCCTTTACGTGCTCTTCAAGGCTTTATCGACTCTATCTTTGAGCTATTAGATGTTCCACTAACGTCCCCTGACTACACCTGTATCAGTAAACGCTCGAAGACAGTTCAGGTCAAATATCGCAATAAATCGAGAGGGGCTATTCGCCATATAGCCATTGATTCTACTGGCCTCAAAGTCTTTGGTGAGGGGGAGTGGAAAGTGAAAAAGCATGGTACAGAAAAACGTAGGACATGGCGCAAACTGCACTTAGCTGTGGATGTGGATACTCACGAAGCGATTAGTGCGGAAGTCAGTCTTGTAAATGTAGGCGATAGTGAAGTGTTACCGACGTTACTCAACCCACTACGTAGAAAGGTCGCTGCCGTATCCGCCGATGGAGCATATGACACAAAAAATTGCCACGAGACTCTGAAAAATAAAGGCTGTACTCCGTTAATACCGCCTCGAAAGAATGCAGCTCTTTGGGAAGACGGTCATCCCAGAAACAAAGCGGTAATGGCTCTGAGAGATGGAACAATATCGGAATGGAAAACAGAGTCTGGTTATCACTATCGTTCAATATCTGAGACTGCTATGTCCCGATATAAAGGACTAACAAGCGATAAATTGAGCTTGAGATGTTACAACGCTCAAGTGGGCGAAATCATGGCGAATGTCAAAGCGATTAACAAAGTCATAGGACTAGGTATGCCCGTTAGAAGCTAACGGCTAGCTACATATGGTGTC